>WGCP01000284.1 GCA_015493715.1 Desulfobulbaceae bacterium | reverse complement strand
TTAGAAAAATTTCGTCGGGATCATCCCCACCTGAAGGTTATTGTCAATGAGGATGCTCTGGGTTCCAATGCGCCTCACATTGAGGATCTTGAACAGCATAACTGTCATTATATCCTTGGAGTCAAAGAAGGAGACCATAAATTTCTCTTTGAATATGTTGAGCAGGCTGTCAAAGAGGGCAGCGCCGTTGAACTGGCCATGGCTGATGAGAAGAAGGAGCACATCAACCACTATTTTCATATCGTTTATGATGTCCCGCTCAACAAGTCAAACCAGGATCGCCGTGTAACCTTTGTCGAGTACTGGGAAGAAAATACCAAGACAGGACAAATTCAACGTTTCAGCTGGATTACCGATCTGGATATAACCGAGGACAACGTTTACCTGTTCATGCGCGGCGCACGTGCCCGGTGGAAAATAGAGAATGAGACCTTCAACACTCTGAAGAACCAGGGATATAATTTTGGTCACAACTATGGCTTGGGCAAGGAGCATTTGACCGAAGTATTTGTTCATCTGGTCATGCTGGCGTTCCTGGTCGATCAGATTCAGCAACTATGCTGTTTAAAATTGCATTCCGGCGATAAAATAGAAATTATTGTCACCGAAGAACGGGAAGCCATTATCAGGCCTATTTCAAAAAAAATAAATGATGTTTTCTGCAAATTGCATAAACCAGGGCAGAAACCTGTCTCACTCGAAGCAATTGACAGCGTAATTAGAAACAGAATGAAGGATACATTCACATGAAAGGAATAGATACAAATATCCTTGTTCGTTTTCTAGTAGGCGATGATGAGCTCCAGGCCCAAAAAGTGTACAAGTTGTTCAAAAGTGTAGAATCAGACAAAAATGAGGTGTTCGTGCTATTGTTGGTAGTTTTAGAGCTGATTTGGGTTTTGGAATCAGTCTATGAAATTGCTAGGAGTGAAAGTAAAATATTGGACTCAATTAGTGAATTGCTACTCATGCAGATTTTAAAATTTGAGCATCAATCGGCTCTGCAACAATGTATTCGATTCGCCTATGACAACAACTATGATCTTTCAGATTTATTAACTGCCTACTCTGCCAACGAACAAGGTTGCACATCCGTTCTAACTTTTGATAAAAAAGGGTCCAAGCACCCCATCTTTGAACTGGCAAAATGAAATTTAAACTTATCTATCCCAAATGGGCCAAGCTGGCCCGGCAGACCGAATTTCACCTGCCGCCGCACGGGCCGGTGGTCTTTGCCGCTGCCCTGCCCGACTCTGTGGACATCGACTTTGTCGATGAAAACCTGGAAGAGATCGATTTTGATGAACCGGTTGATTTTGTCGGCATCTCCATGATGCTGACGGTCCAGGTGAAACGGGGCTGGCAGATAGCCGACATCTACCGCAAAAAAGGTATCAAGGTCATCTTCGGCGGCATTGCCACCATGCTGCATGCCGAAGAGACCATGCAACATGCCGACTCGGTTTTTCTTGGCGAGGCGGAAAGCCGGATGGAGGCGGTTCTGGAGGATTTCCGAAAAAACCGCCTCAAGCCCTGTTATAATTACATCGACGACCGGCCCGACATCGGCCTGGTCGGCCCGGCCCGGCGCGACATCCTCAACCGCAGCCTGTACAACTACAAGGGGGTACAGATGGTGGACCTGGTCCATGCCTCCCGTGGCTGCCGGTTCAACTGTTATCCCTGCGCCGTTTCCTATCTCGGCGGCCGGGAGTTCCGGCCCCGTCCCATTGACCGGGCCATCGAGGAGATGGCCGGAATCGACAACAACCGCCTCTTCATTGTCGACAACTCGCTGGCCCAGAACACCCAGTGGGAGCTGGACCTCTTCCGGGAGATGATTCCACTCAAGAAAAAATGGTGCTCCCATCCCATCGAGGATAAACCCGAGGTGCTGGATCTGGCGGCTCGCGCCGGCGCCTGGTATGTCTACCAGGCGGTGTTTGACACCTCGGATTACATCCGGGAGAGGATCAAACGCTACCATGACCACGGTATCGGCGTCGAGGGAACCATCCTGCTCGGTCTTGACAAGCATACCGAAGACAGCATAAAAAAACTTATCGATTTTCTCCTGGAAATCGAGCTTGACCTGGCCGAATTCACGGTGCTGACGCCCTTTCCCCATACCAGGGCCTTTGCCGAACTCGACGGCCAGGGCCGGATCCTCACCTATGACTGGGACAAATACTCGGCCGACCGGGTGGTCTACCAGCCCAAACACATGAGCCCGAAAAAGTTGCAGGAGCTGCTTGACTATGCCTGGAACAGTTTTTACGCCGATGAGCCGCAAAAGATGAAGATGGTCAAACTCTTCCAGCAGGTTGTGCGCAAGGAAATGGAAGACAACACCTACCAGCCAAGGGACCGGCGTATGGCAGGCCAGGCCTTTGGCCGGACAATCAGGCCATGAAAATAACCACGGAACAGATCAGGGCCGTACTTGCGGACAGGTCCCTTGCAGACAAACCTTTTCTCCATGGCGGGCTTGCCCATGGCGAGGTGCATGCGCTGGCGGCCAGGCTTTTCCGGGACCTGCGGGAAGAGCCGGCCGAACCGGTCTGTCTTGCCGCCGGTCAAAAACCGCTCATGGCTACGGCCCTGGCGGCAGCCATGGCCGGAGGACCGCCCCTGCTGCTGCCTTTCTCGCCGACCCTGCCTGCCCTGGAGCGTCTACGCCGGGCCGTCCCCTTTTCACGGATGATCACCGATGATCCAGGCCTGGCGCTGCCCGGAGTCTCCGCATTGTCCGTCGCCATCTGCGAAGAAAAAATTCCGCCTCTGCCGACCAGCTGCGATCCGCTCAGGGAACTACTGCGCATCTTTACCGGCGGCACTACCGCTTCCCCCCAGCTCTGGAGCAAGACCGGCGCCAATCTCTTCGGCGAGGCCCTGTTTCTCTGCCGCCATTACAAGATTACCGCTGAGGACCGCATTCTGGCCACGGTGCCGCCCCATCACATCTACGGCCTGCTCTTTTCCGTGCTCCTGCCCCTGGTATCAGGGGCCTCCGTCATTGACAGGACCCCTTCCTTTCCCGCTGAAATTGCCGAGACCGTCCGTGCATGCCGGCCCACCATCCTGGTGGCTGTCCCGGCCCATTACCGCAGCCTGATGCATCAGCCCCTGCCCGGAGACTCCCTCCGTCTTGCCTTTTCCTCGGCAGGCATGCTGGGCGAGCGGGAAAACAGCGCCTTTTCCACCCATAACCACCTGGGTATCACCGAGGTATTCGGCTCCACGGAGACCGGCGGCATCGGCGAGCGCAACCGTTTTGGGCAACAGGAACATTTTACCGCCTTTCCCATCGTGAACCACAAGGTACATCATGGCCGGTTGGCGGTTCGTTCCCCCTTTATCTCCCCTGATCTGCCGGTGGATGAGGAGGGATTTTTCCATACCGCAGATCGGGTGGAGCCCTGTCCGGACAACGGCTTTATCTTCACGGGCCGCAGCGACAATATCACCAAGGTGGGAGGAAAGAGGGTCGATCTTGACGAAATCAGGGCCCTGATTCTCAGGCAGCCGGAGGTAAGCGACTGTTTGCTCGTGGCCCTGCCCGAAGAAGGCGGCCGCGGCCACCGCATCGGTGGCCTTGTCCAGGGCAGGGGTATTGTATCGAGTGTTCTGTACCAACGTCTGCGCGACACCCTGTCCCCCCATGCCGTGCCGAAAATCCTGAAAATAGTTGACCGGATTCCGGTCCGGCAAAACGGCAAATATGATCGGCAGGCGGCCATTGCCCTGTTGTCCCCATGCAGCTGACCGCAGCCCTTGCCCAAGCGTACGCCGCCCTGGTTGAACAATCCGAGCTGATCGACAGCATCAATGTTTTCCCGGTGGCCGACGGCGATACCGGCACCAATCTCCGTGTAAGTCTGGCGCCGCTGTGCCAAGGGACAGGAAAGCCGGTCGCCCGGGAACTGCTGCTCTCCGCCACCGGCAACTCCGGCAATATTGCCGCCGCCTTTTTCCGCTGCCTTGTCCTTGCCGACCGGGACCAACTGGCCCGGGCAGCGGCCAGGGGCAGCAAACAGGCAGACCGGGCCGTGGCCGACCCGCAGCCGGGGACCATGCTGACCGTGTTTTCCGCCCTGGCAGAGGGCCTGGGGCAGGGTGCGGACATACACATGCTTGAACAACAACTCCGGCAGGCCGTGCTGAGCGGGCCGCAACTGCTGCCCCTGCTGCAAAAGGCCCAGGTGGTCGATGCCGGGGCCCTGGCCATGTACATCTTTTTTACCGCCTTTTTGCAGCACCTTGAAGAAAACCCATGGCAACCG
>WGCP01000283.1 GCA_015493715.1 Desulfobulbaceae bacterium | reverse complement strand
CAACCTTTGCCTATGTGTCCGAGGCGCGCCGGATGGGGCTGCAAATAGCGCCGCCGGATGTCAACAGGAGTAAAATTTCGTGGAGCGGGCATGGAAGAGAACTTCAGGTCGGTTTGATGGCAATTGCAGGAGTCAGTGAGACAACCCGCAACCGCATCCTGCAGGAGCGGAATATGGAGGGCGATGTAAAAAAATTTGCCACCCTGCTTGATTTTCTGCAACGGGTGCGTCCCGCAGACGATGAGGCCAGGGCGCTTATTCATGCCGGTGCCCTGGATGGATTGGTTGAAAAACCGGCAAACAGGAGCCAAATGCACTACCAGATCGCCCAATGGCGACAAAATCGTGTTGCAGCGGCCAATCGGCTCTTTCCTCCCCCTGCCCTTTCACTGCCGGACCTACCCGGACAGCATCCGATGGAGCAACTGCGCAACGAATATCGGGTACTTGGTTTTCTCTGCCACACGCACCCCATTTGCCTGTTTGATCAGCACCGGCAGCGTTTAAGAACCATTTTGGCGCAGGATCTCGACAAATTTGCCGGGAGCAGGGAAAAAATAACCTTTCTGGGCTGGCCCATTACCGCCAAGATCGTGGGTACAAAAAACGGACAACCCATGGAATTTCTCACCTTTGAAGATGAAACAGGACAGGTGGAGTGCACCCTCTTTCCCCGAACTTACCAGCGCCACTGCCATCTCCTGCACGCAGGAGCGCCACTATTGCTGACCGGAACCGTTGAACAGGATTTCGGGGCCTTGACCTTTACCGTTACCCATATTGAAACCGTACCGGCAGCGAGAAACCGGCACAAAAAAAGAAGAGAGGGAGCCTGGTAACTCTCTAAAAAAAACTGTATATCGTCCATGATATCCATTCCTGCTCGGCGGCTTCCATGACAGCTGGCCCACGTTTGAAAAAAGTTCCATCACCCCGAAGAACCGGACGGCCGGATTCATGCAACACAAACCCGACACCGCTGTTCCATTCGTGAAAATGGCCCGGCCAAAGCCGGATCAAGAAAAGATATCGTCGGGAAAAAAGTCTTCCCGGCCGGGCGGCAAGAGTAGCGGGATGTTCAGGTTATTTAATTTCTATTCCTTACTTCCTTTGAACCTGGAATACAACGCCATAGGACCGGTTGTCCTTATCAACAATTTTTCCGCCTGCTTTGCGGATAATCGGTTCTATTTTACGGGCCATTGCCTGGTCACAGAGAAAACGGAAAGTTTCACCCACATGTATTCTGTTCAGACGTGTCCGCACGTCTTGCAGGCCCCATCAGCAATCGCGCCGATAGTCGATATCAATTCGAATTCGTTTCCTCATCGGTCTGATTTTTTTCGTTTGGCGATTTTTTTCTTTCGTTTCTTTTTGGAAAGCCGACGTGCCTCGGCCAGGCGGTCTGCCGCCAGCTCAATGAGTTGTTCCTGCGAACTGCGTTGATCGTCCTTGCCGGTCGGCTGCAACTGAATATAGGTGCCGTTCGGCTGCATCTCCCAGGCGCCGCGATGGTCATTGAGCTGGACATCAAGGATTTTACGCAGCTCCCGCTGCAGGGGTTTAGGCTCAACAGGTGTGACCACCTCGACTCTATCTTCGAGATTTCGTTTCATAATATCGGCGGAACCGATTAGATATTCACCATCGCCGTTATTTTTAAAATAATAGATACGACTATGCTCAAGGAAACGGCCGACAATGGAGATGATGCGGATATTCTCGGAAAGTCCTTCTATTCCGGGACGAAGCCTGCATGTGTCACGGACAATGAGATCAACATGTACTCCCGCCTGAGACGCCTTGTACAGGGCCTTGGTGATATCCTTGTCTTCCAGGGCATTGGTTTTAAATTGGATGAGCCCGCCCTTCCCCTTTGCCTGATAAGCGATTTCTCTGTCAATTCTGCTGAGCAATCCTTTTTTTAAAATTTTGGGTGAAGGCAGCAACTTTTTATATTTTCTGGACGGAGCATAGCCCATGGTCAGATAATTAAAGAGTTCAGTTAAGTCCTTACCGATATTTGCATCACAGGTCAACAGGCCAAGATCGCTGTAGATACGGGCGGTGCCTGCATGATAGTTGCCGGTGCCGATATGGGCGTACCGTTTGAGTCCGTTAAAATCTCGACGAATAACAAAGACAACCTTGGAATGAGTTTTGAGCCCGACAACGCCATAGGTTACATGCACACCTGCCTGTTCCAGGTAACCCGCCCAGTGGATATTCGCGGATTCGTCAAAGCGTGCCTTCAGCTCTACAACCACGGCTACCTGCTTGCCGTTCTGGGCGGCATCAAGCAGATATTGAATGACCCGGGAATCAGACGAGGTTCGATACAGGGTCATTTTGATGGCCAGGACCTTGGGGTCGGTACTTGCCTCTTTAAGAAACCGCTCCACGGATGACTGAAAAGATTCATAGGGATGTTGCAGGAGAATGGCGCCTTCTTCACGGATGAGGTGGAAAATATTGGGCGAGTCTCCGGCGAGCCGGTAATGGTCAAAGGGCTGATGCGGCGGATAATGGAGATCCGGCCGGTCAATGGAGGCGATTTGAAAGAGATCCTTTTTGGCCATGATACCATCAACCCCAAAGACATCGCGCTCCTCATCAATGCCGAGTTCCGCCGCCAGCATACCCCGATGGGACGGCGTCATACAGGAACCGACTTCGAGGCGGACAATCTCCGCGAATTTACGGTCCCGCAGGGCGGTTTCAATCATGGAGAGCAGATCATTGGCCTGATCGAGCGTTTTTTCCGTGATCGCATTTCTGGTCACTCTGAAAAGTTCGCAACTCTCTATGAGCATGTCAGGAAAAATCGCCGATAGATTATTGGCGATAATGTCTTCAAACCGTACATACAGATGCGCCTTACCGATCCTGATAAAACGCGGAATTCCTATGCCGGTCGGGACCTTTATCCGATTGAGAAAGACATGCTCATCATCCTTAAAGCGGGTGGCGACCAGGAGATTTAAGGACAGGTTGGAGATAAAGGGAAAAGGATGGGCCGGATCCATGCCCTGGGGCGTGAGCAGAGGATAGATGTTGTCCAGGAAATATTTGTCTACTTCCTTTTGCTGGTTATCGGTCAGTTGCAGATATTTGACGATACGGATATTTTTCTTGGCAAGCAGGCGGAACAACTGTTCTTCCAGTGTCTGCTGTTTGGCAAGCAGGTCACGGACGATCTCGTAACACTCTTCAATCTGCTGACCGGGCGTACGGCCGTCCACCGTGAGCTTTTTTACTCCGGCCCCGACCTGCTGCTTGAGGCCGCCGATGCGTTTCATGAAAAATTCATCGAGGTTGGAGCCGACAATGGAGAGAAACATGATGCGCTCCAACAGTGGTGTTCGTTCATCCTGTCCCTCATGTAGGACCCTGCGGTTAAACTCCAGCCAGGTAAGTTCACGATTGAGGTACCACCGGGGATCGTTCAGGTCAAATTTTCGTTTCACGGAAATCTTTGTCTTGGGCGGGGCGCCGGCCTTGGTCTTAGCGGCTGATTTAGATGATTGCTGGGTCATGGTTGTGTTCCAATGAGTTAAAAAAAGGATTTGGGTTGCCGGTCAAAAGAAAAACCGGTAAGGGGCTGTAAGGAAATAAGTGTAACAATTTTGCGCTGAGATTTTGTTCATTTTCTACGTTGCGTAATGAGTTGCATAGTCTCTTCTATTCAGCTCGTTACGCAACGTAGAAAATGGCCTAAAGCTGAGCACGATATTGTCCACGTTATTTAATTTCTATTCCTTATTTTTGCACAGTCCCTAAGTCGTTGAGCCGGGTGATGACGGAAGATCAACCAGGTTTGTGACCTGGAGGAAACTGATCAAGTATTTGTCGTACATATTGCTCTATAACTTTTTTTTCTTTTTCTCGGTCTTCATAGCGATGAATAACACCGGTCCCGGTACCGCGCCAGATAAGTTCATTCTTGTGGGGATCAACAATGTCAATGACCAGGGTTCCTTCGGTATAATATCGGACGATGTCGGGTCTGGTGGGGTAACTTCGCCAGGGATGGTACCAGGGGCCGGACGCATAACGCCCCCGCCCGCCGACATCGGTTAATCGCATTTTTTCCTTTGCTCCGCCCCGAAGGACAACCAGAACATCAGCTGACTCCGGAGTGGTTTTTCGGTACCCTCGGCCACGAAAGTACTCGTCCACTACCGTAACAATACGTTTATAGAGCAGAGGATTATCCGCCAGGGCATCACCGCGCACATTGAGTTTTTTCCAGGCATAGGTATGGATGGAGGAGAAATCGGCGGCCGGATCAAAATCAGCATGGACGTGCAGGCTGCTGCATCCTGAAACAAGAAAGAGACTGAGAAACAACAGAGAGGAAAAGAATTGCAAACGCATGGCATGCCTCCGTACCGGATACAGAAATTGCGCATAATGGTCGGTATGATTCTTCACATCTACTAAAATGTGTATAATAAACAAGAAGAAGCTGATTGTACAGGAGAAAGAAGGACCAATGATCGGGGATCCAACAAGAACCTGTAAAAATGAATTCGGCATTGTTGATGGCGTCGTAAAAACTTCGATTTACTGCGTCGTGTGTCCTGTGGCGATTCTCAACATGCTACATGTATGGTTAAGACCGGTCACGGAATACTACTCATCGGAGTCTTCGCTGCGCTCCGTTTGCCTGTATGCCTGTATTTTTACTTAGCCATCTTTAAGCATTGTTTGAACTTTTACGAGTTCATCATTGTTGATCACTATTTGCCCTTACAGCCGATAATGAATATAGTCATGTCAGGAAGGGAATTGATCAGGCATATTTTTCTCTTAGAGTCACGAAAATACAAACGGAAAAATATTGCGATGATTATGTCTTTTCGTGGCCCTAACCAGCATATCTCACAAGCGATCTGCTGCAAGGCCCGAAAATATCATGCCTGCTACGTCACAGCGCAAAAAGGATTCCTCGAAATATTTCAATATGTCTGCGGACCTTTTTGCGCTGTTCCTTCCATTCAGGACATTTTCAGGCCTTTCGCGACGACCTTTGTAAAATATGCGGGCTAACCATCTAGAGCTGGAAGCGGATATGAAGATTGCAAAAGCATCTGAAATGCAGCAACTTGACCGTATTGCCATTGATCAATACGGTATTCCCGGCATTGTCCTTATGGAAAATGCCGGTCGCGGCACCGTCTCCGCTATGGCGGAGACTTTCGGTCCTTTGGTTGATTCGACGGTCGTCATTTTTGTCGGTCCCGGCAATAATGGCGGCGATGGATTGGTTATTGCGCGACATGCTTTGGCGGCCGGAGCTCATCCATTGGTTATTTTTACCATTTCCCCGGAAAAATTACAGGGCGATGCCGCCGTCAACGCAGCTGTTGTCGAGAAGCTGCGGATACCTTTTTTGTCTTTGTCGGATCCCTTTGAGACGTCGGATATTCATCAAGCCGTCACCAGCGCCCACGCCCGGTATCCGGTTTCGTGTATTGTTGACGCCTTGTTTGGGACAGGGCTTACCAGAGAGGTGACCGGGCATATGGGCCGGGTTGTCGAAACCATCAATGAACTGCGCAGTTCCTATCACCTACCGGTGGTGGCTGTTGACCTTCCTTCCGGTATAAATACTGATACCGGCCTACCCCTTGGACAAAGCGTTTCCGCCGATTTAACGGTTACCTATGGCTTGCCCAAGCCCGCCCATTATCTGCATGGAGGCAGGGGGATAGGCGAACTGCATATCGTCGATATCACTATCCCCCAGGCGGCATACAGTGAGATCCCTCTGCGCGGCCGCGTGATTACGGCGGAAGAGATAGCAACTTCTCTACCTGCACGTGCTGCAGACTCCCATAAGGGAACCCATGGCCACCTGCTGGTTCTTGCCGGGTCGGAGGGGAAAACAGGAGCCGCCATTCTCTGTTGCCGAGCCGCCCTGACCAGCGGCTGCGGTCTGGTGACCAGCGTGGTGCCGCAGAATCTCAACCCGGTCATGGAAACAAGTCTGATCGAGGCCATGACCCTGCCGCTGCCCGATGCAGCAACCTCAACTTTATCCATTGACGATATCGACTATATCCTTGCTGCCGCAATAGGAAAAAAGGCCATTGTCCTTGGTCCGGGCATCGGGACTGATGAGCAGACCGAAGAGCTTGTCCTGTTGCTGTATAAGGAAATATCTCTTCCCATGGTTGTGGACGCCGATGCCCTTACTCTTCTTGCTCTGCATCGTGATGTTCTTGTCCGTCCGGGCGGGCCGCGTATTCTGACGCCGCATCCAGGGGAAATGGCCCGTCTGTCCGGGCTGGCAACCGAAGAAATTCAGGCCGACAGGGTACAGGCGACTCTAGCGCTCTGCTCGGGCTGTGAACGAGAACAAAGAATCGTCACCGTGCTCAAAGGCGCCGGGACCGTGATCGCCGATAATCAGGGAAACTGGGCGATTAACACCAGCGGCAACCAGGGTATGGCCACCGGCGGTATGGGTGATGTGCTGGCCGGGTTGATCGGCAGCCTGCTTGCCCAGGGGATGGGCGCCTGGGATGCCGCCTGTGCTGGTGTCTATATGCATGGCCTGGCCGCTGATTTAATCGCAAATGAAAAGGAATACGGATATACGGCATCCGAGGTTGCCGCCGGACTGCCGGCAGCTATACAAAAATGCCGCAACTTATAAGGGAGAAAATAATGAAGCAGGCAAAAGATATAATGACCACCGATGTTATTACCGCCGAGGAGTCCATGTCGGTGAAAGATCTGGCCAAATTGCTCTATGAGAATAAAATAAGCGGAGTTCCCGTCTTTGATGACAAGGGGCAGGTTATAGGAGTGGCCACGGAAAGCGACCTGATCGACCAGAACAAAAAAGTGCATATTCCAACGGTTGTGGCAATTCTTGATTCCTTTGTTTTCCTCGAAAACCCGGAAAAATTGGAAAAAGACATTAAAAAGATGGCGGCAACCAATGTCGGCGACATCTGTTCACACGAGCTGGTATCCGTGAAACCCGATACCCCTCTTGATGAGGTGGCGACCCTGATGGCCGAACGTCAGATCCATACCCTGCCGGTGATGGATGGAGAAAAACTTGTCGGCGTGATCGGTAAAACAGATATTATCCGCACACTTGTTCTGGATAAAT
>WGCP01000282.1 GCA_015493715.1 Desulfobulbaceae bacterium | reverse complement strand
TCGGTGAAGGCGGGGTCGAGCTTTCCGCCGGAGAAAAACAGCTGATCGCCTTTGTCAGGGTTCTGGCCAGAAAGCCTGGCCTGCTGATCTTTGACGAGGCAACCGCCGCCATTGACACGGAAGGTGAAAATATTCTTGAGCAGGCGGTGGAACAGGGCTTTCATGATCGAACGGTCCTGGTGATTGCCCACAGGCTGTCAACCGTCCGGCGGGCGGACCATATCCTGGTGATGGACCAGGGGCGCATCGTTGAACAGGGGACTCATGGTGAACTGATTACAAAAAATGGGCTCTATGCCAGGCTGGTCCGGCTGGATTTACACGGTGACAGGGAGTAAGGCCAAGCTCATTTGCCGTTATGCCTGAGGGTTGTCCTCAATAGTGGTATGGTTGTTTATACGACGAGTGTTTGGTGTCCCGCCCTGCGGGATCACCGAATATGAAACCCAAGACAGGGCATTTTCAAAGATCAGTCAGCCTTCGGCTGACAGGCGAGCAACTTGTCGCTTTTAAATTATTTTTGTCTCTTGAAAACCGGTAGCCTTATAAGTGTTCGGCAAGTATTTCCACCTATCTGGCTTAGGGTTTAGAAACCAATTCACCTTCATTTTACCTTTTTAAATCAAGTGACCCTTCCAGCTTGCTCAATTAATCTTGGATAACAAGCGAGATGGTGATTTGGCTTAGTTCCAGATGGATAGGACCGTGGCATCTCACTTCTAAGTTTTGCCTCAATTGCTTTAATAAGAGCGAAATCCGGGGACACGATACCGTTTTCTCCGATTTAGCGGTTAAATAGTATTGTGTCCCCGGATTTCACGCCGGATTTCACGCAGATTTCCTACAAATACACGACCTTGCCCGGCCGCACAATAAATCCGGCCCCTTTCTTACTCGTCCCCTTTTCCTTGTCCGCAATTACTTAGGAACGCCCCCTCTTTTCACATTTATTTTGCTTACGTTTAAATACACCCAAAAGAATCAGATAAACACCAAAGACTATCAAAATAAACCCTGAGTACTGAGGAACTGGTTGGCCATACAAGTTTCCCCCTTTATTAATCCAGATATCGATTCCGATAGCCAAAGAAACGAGGCCTCCAATAATGATTCTAATTTTCATGTTATCATAAATATTTTAAATATCGACCAATAGTCTATAGTCTCATCCAAATCATAAATATTAATCAGATAAGTTATTTGCTATTCTCACATGCATCCATGCTTCTATTCCAAAAATAATTAGCCGCTGCCCATAAGCTCCTGCTTCACTTATTGCAGGAACCCCAGGAAAACTAGACTGTATAAAGTCCATTAATGCCAAATAGTTTCCTGGATTAGCAATCTCCCATTTTGTAAAAGCTGCTGTCCCGACACCCGCCCCAACAGTAGCACTTACATACTTCAAGACGGCATCAGCTCGTGCATTAGGATGGGGATCATTTACAATATCGTAAATGTCAGTACGTATCGCATCTCCTATGCCTTCAACAAAACCAAGAGGATTTGTAATTTCTCCATACTCAGACCACAACCCCCACGGATCCACCCAATCAACCGGATCATCTGAGACATATGCGAGGTAGGCCAGGGAACAGGAAATATCCTGATCATGCCCTTTTTCTGGACGGGGTATTCTGCAGCACATAGCTGATCATCTGGCTGGGAGAGAGCTTGACTGAAGACGGGCCGGAGCGGATATAAAATTCTTCATTCTTACCGATTTTTAAAAAAACCGGCCGACCGGCCCGGATAACGTCAATCATCAGGACATTTTTTTCGCCGACATCTTCCCTTTCAAAATTTTCTTGCTCGCAACTCAGCAGAGAAATATTGATAAAACCAGAAAATTCCGCCCCTATATGCTGGTTGATCAGGTTTTTGAGATGGAGCAGACACCGATCGTTATTTTCAAAATTATCAGCATCAAGGCCGGTAATGCGCCCTGTATCGTCAACACCTATCAGCAGAGTACCGCCCTTTGAATTCATAAAGGCAACCACTGACTTGAGCCAGGCAAATTCAATTTCCTTGCCCGTTTTTCCTGTGTTAAGGTTGGTCCGGACCGTTGACTTAAACTCGACATCAGCCCCTTCTCCCTGGTTGATAAGTGCATGCAACCGGACGACAGGATCAACTTTCATTGGCTCACTCCGCCCGAATCCGCCATTTTTCCAAATCATGAGCAGAAGCAGCATACCGCCTGCTGTAGCTACCAGAAAATCGGTAAGATCAATTCGAAACAGGGTATGATGCAGATTTAACAGCAGCTCTTTTTCCGGCGCCGCCACCCCTATCCAGAATACCGTCTTGTCCCTGACCAACGGTTGCAGAGAACCAAGCCACTGTTGAGAGCCGTAGGAGAACCGTATGGTTTCCAAAACAGGCTGCCCGGCGGTTTTCCATTGGTCCATCAGGGGAGCAAGCAGCTTTTTCGCATCAATGGCGTTTTCCTTCCCCGATAGTTTGTTTGCAGGGAGAATGGAGTTTTCCGTTGCATTGACAAGAAATATTAATCCACCATTTTTCTTTGCGTCATGATGCATCAGTTGTTGGATCTGTTCCAGGGATATATCAATGCCGAAAACAAAATAGGAAATTTTCCTTTTGGGGCTATCCCAGGAAACACTGGCGGTAATACCTTTTTTTCCTGTTTCTACAAAGGAATACAGAGAGGTCCAGAGGATATCGCCACTTTTACGGGAAGGATGAAACCATGGCCGTTTCCGAGGGTCATAGCGGGTGGGTTTTTCATGGCTGGAAAGACTTTTCTCCGGCCCCTTCCAGCTGGTATAAAGAGCGATGGCACCTTGGCCTTTAGGTTGTGTTATTCTGGTCAGCCAGTGATCATCTTTGTGGCGCAAAAAATATTCCCAACCGGTGTTGTCGGCCAGCAATACACCGGAAATGCGTTGTTGCCCATTGATAAGAGGAAAAAACTTTTTATTGAGCGAAACGGTATCTTTGGAATCAAGGACGCCATTTTTGCCCCAGTCTCCGACAATGGTGAGCTTTTCCTCTATTGTACCGAAAAAATTGCGTAATCCGCCAAGCTCCTTGGCATTAATATCCTGGAGCATGGAAGACGCGACATCAGATTTAACCCGCAGGTATTGATAGAGATTCAGACAAAAGAGAATAAGAAGAAATCCGGCCAGGGAAAGGGCCAGGGAAAGAAACAGGGATTTTTTCCTTTTGGGAGGGGATGGTAATTGCATAAGGGTAGATGTGAAAAAGAGATCTGTAGCTCCGGCCTTTGTTTAAAAAAAAGTGGCCAAAATCAGTTACCGGCTATTGTACACGGACTGGTAAAAGGGGATCCAATGAATAATCATCTGCTGCAGTTTACCGGAGTCGTGCAAATTCTTCAAATACGCGTTGGCCGCATGAATAAGTTTTTGATCATCCTTTCGTACTCCCCAGGCAAGGTATTCGCGACTTAGAGGGACAGTGACCGGGACAAGCCCCTTGTCGGCATATTTGGCGCCAAGATAAAAATTCATCGGCAGGTCATAGACAAAGGCATCTATTGTCCTGTCAAATAATGCCTGCACGCCGTGGTCGGCATCTTTGAAATGAAGGACGGCCCCTTTGGCCTTGTTTCGGAGTATCAGCAGGTCTCCGGTTGTGGCATCGACGGTGCCGACCTTGATTACCGGACTCAACAGATCCGTCAGACCGTCACCGAATTTACTGACATCCCGCAGTCGTACCAGAGCAATCTGACCGGTGACCATATAGGGTTTTGAAAAGGAAATTTGATAATCTCGGGCCCGGGTAATGGTCATTGCCGACATAATGATGTCGGTTTTTCCTGCAAGCAGGGCCGGAATCTGTCTGGACCAGGGAAGTTCAACAAAGACAAGCCTGCGATGGGTATATTCGGCCAACCCCTTGGCAAAATCAGCTTCCAGCCCGGCAATGCGGCCACGGTCATGAAAGGCCATGGGCCGGGCATCAGCCGAAATTCCCACCCGGAGAACAGGCTGTCTGGATCCCTGGCCGGCCGGATTGTTTTCAGTATGGGTTGCCATACAACCGGTGAGTAACAAACAGTATCCGATAAACAGGAAAAGAGTTTTTTTCATAGTAGGGTATTTGGTAAAAGATCTTTGATGATGAAAGGACCTTGAAGAAAATATCTATTTCTTCAAGGCTGCTTGGGAGCTGGAGTTACCATGTATGCACCGATTTTTTCACTCAACATGGCTATCGCTGACGAAGCAGCTGCAACATAGCCGGTATAATCGCCGGTGGTCACCGGCACGGTTGCGGAAAAAGCCTGGTGTGTCAGAACATGTTTTTGTTGATTATCACTCAGTGTCCAGATGCCCGTACAGGTAAATCCTGTATTCAAATCGCCGTCAAAACGTGTCAGCTTTACTTCAAGCAGCATGTCCGGTTTTGCAAAACGAGGGCCCGGAAAGGTCAGAACGGTTTGCATGATCTTCCGGCGGCGGATATCTTCTGCAAGAACCCTGGTGAGTTGTTGCTGCAGAGAACCCGCCCAGAGATGGGTCGCCGACGGTCGTAATGCGGGCAGGGAAGGGCGGAGCAAAAGAGCAGGATTGGTATTTATCGAAGGCAGTCCAACCGGCATCAGCATGATCGAACGTTTGAGAACAACCCGTTGTTCTACCGATCCATGTTCCGGGATGGAATAGAGGGCGTATTCATGGATAGCCGGTCCGTTTCCTATACAACCGGAGAGCAATGGGAGCAGCAGGGCAATAGACAGGACGATCACAGAGTTAGTATAGGCTCTCGGTTGAATAAAATATTTCATTGCCTGGTTTCCTTTCTGCCGGTAAGCAGGGCATTGGGGTGCCGTTGCAGATAATCGGAGAGTTGAGAGACGGAACGGGCGGTTGTTGAGATATCCTGCAGGGTTGACTGGAGTTCATATTGCAGGGGCGAACCGCTGTCCGTGAGTTGGGCAAGATTATCGGCAACAGTTAATAATCTATCCAGGGTGTCGTTCATCTTCACAAAGCTGGTCTGCAATTGTGACAGCAGGGGAGAAACATTGGCGCCGGTTTTTTCAATCACCCTTTGGGTGGAGGCGGTAAGCTCGGAGATATCAGCAAGGGTTTTGGTAAGATCATGCGCCAGCCCGGGCACCTGTTTTTCAAGGCCTGCCGCCAGCTTATCCACGCGGGTGAGGGTGGTATTAAACAGGGGGATTGTCTTTTTCAGCTCTTTAGAAGATAAGATATGATTGATACTGTCCAGAGCCGAGACCGTCTTGTCGATCATGTTTCGAAGCGGAAGATTTTCCAGGGTCTGGGTAAACTGTTCCAGGCCCGAGGGCAGGGTGGGGATTTCTATATATTGCGTCTCCTGGTCTCCATAGAATATGGCCGTGGTTTCAGGGGCAAAGGCGAATTCAATATAGAGTTTGCCGGTGACGATGGAGCTCATCTTCAGCTTGGCCCGTAATCCCCGCCGGATAAGATTTTTAAAAAACTCTTCCGGGGTGTCGAAGCCTGCCTCCTGGTAATGGGTGTTGCCGGTGCCGGTCTGTTCCTGAATATCAATATAGACCGGAATGGTATATCGATTTTTCTGCTGGTTGAAATCAATGGCTATTTTCCCGACCTTGCCTATGGTCACCCCTCGATAGGTAACGGGAGCACCGATATTCAACCCATGCAGGGAACCCTGGAAATAAAGGACACACCGGTATGTTTTGGCATTAAAAGTCAGGTTGCCCACGGTAAGCAGGGTAAAGACGGTGATAGCAATGGCACCGATGACAAAACTGCCGATAAGAGTTGGATTGCCCTGTTTACTCATACATCCATTCCGGTGGTTTTCCGGTCCCTCGGGTCAGGAAATCTCTGACCACGGGATTAGTTGACTCCCGGACCATTGTTTTTGGGTTGCCGGTTGCAAGCATGGTTTTTGCCTCTCTGTCCAGAAAGACTGCGTTGGTGGCAATGGAATAAATTGACGCCAGTTCATGGGTAACTATTATAACAGTTGCTCCGAGACTGTCACGAAGTTCCAGAATGAGTTCGTCCAGTCGTCTGGAGGAAACTGGATCCAGCCCGGCGGACGGCTCATCGAAAAATAAAAATTCCGGGTCCAGGGCAATGGCCCTGGCAAGGGCCGCTCTCTTGCGCATGCCGCCTGAAAGCTCAGCCGGGTAAAAATCGCCAAAACCGTCCAAACCAACCAGGGAGAGTTTAAATTCCACTAATTCGTTGATAGCTGCGGGTCGCAGGTCGGTATATCGCTGCAGGGGCAGGGCAACGTTTTCAGTCAGGGTCATGGAACTCCAGAGAGCGCCGCTCTGATACAGGACTCCGGCCCGGCGCATAATCTGCTGCCTGTCTTCTTCGTCTCCGGCCCAGAAATCTTTGTCGCCATACAATACACGACCTTTGTATGGTCGTTTCAGGCCGATCAGATGCCTGAGCATGGTTGATTTACCACAGCCGGACCCTCCCATGATAATAAAGATATCACCCCTCTTAATGGTAAAGGTAATATGTTCCAGCAGAACAAAATCACCATAAGCGGAACTGACGTCTATCACCGAAAGGACTTTTTGCGCGCTCATGCGTCTCTACAGGCTGAAAATAACGGTCATAATCGCATCCGAGACCACGATCAGAACAATGGACAGCACGACGGCTGACGTAGTTGCCTCACCAACCGCCGAGGCGCTGCGACCTGAATTCATTCCCTGGTAGCAGCCGGAAAAACTGATCAGGACGCCGTAAACCGCAGATTTAATCAATCCCTGAGAAATTTGATCAAGATGAATGGCGCTCTTGGTCTGCATTATATACTCATAAAAAGAAAAATCCAACATACCGGTACCTATAATGGCACCGCCTGCAATCCCGAGCAGGTCCGCGTAGATACAAAGCAACGGCATCATACAGATAAGGGCGAGCATCCTGGGTAGCACCAGATACGAGACAGGGGAAATCCCCAGGGTACGTAGGGCGTCTATCTCTTCATTGACCTGCATGGTGCCAAGTTGGGCGGCAAAGGAGGCACCGGTCCTGCCTGCCATGATGACTGCGCTCATCATGGCTCCCATTTCCAGGACCATGGACAGGGCCACCAGGTTGGCCACATAAATTTGGGCACCGAACATCCTGAGCTGGACGGCGCCGACAAAGGCAAGGATGACGCCGACCAGAATCGAGATCAGGGAAACAATGGGCAGGGCATCGGCGCCGCAGTTCTGAAGAAAATAGAAAAAATCCCGAAAACGAAAATAGGTCTTTCCCCGGACAAGAAGCATAAGCGAAAGAACAATCTCGCCGGTAAAGTTAACAAGCTCTTTTCCCTGGGTAAAGATATTGATCGTTAACGTGCCAAGACGATAGACAAACCCTGGCCGGCCCGTTGCTTTCGGCGGCCTGTTTGAAGATTTTTGCGCAAGGGCAAGCAAGGTCCGTACCCCGGAGGGCAGATCGGAAAGGTTGGTGGCAATGGATTTGTTGCGACAATAGGTAAGCAGTCTATTGAGAAATACAGCTAAAATGGAATCCCATACCAGGGATCGGTCACACGTGATACGAAGGGCCGGGGTATCATCGGGGATCTGTTGCAGAATATGATCAAGTTCAGGGATAGAACAGGAGGATTTCCAGCACCCTGTCAGCCGCAGGGTCACCATCTGGTTTTTTTCCCAAATAAATTCAAAGTCGGCAGGAGTTTTCACTGGCCTTATTTATGGTGACGGACAAGAGGGCATATTCTTTTTTGCTGAAAGGGCCTCCTGCGATTTACATTCAGTAAACCGCAGGAGGGGAGTTTTTCTATAAAAAGGACCATCAGGAAAAAGCGTAATACCTGAGCCAGACATAGATCATGGATATAAAGACGGTAATAAACATAATCGGAAGACCATAGGCCATGAATTTAAGAAAACTGATCTTGTGACCGGCTTTTTCCGCCATGCCGACAACAATAACATTTGCCGAGGCGCCGATAGCCGAACCATTGCCGCCAAGACAGGCGCCTAGGGCAAGCGACCACCAGATCGGCATCAGCTCCGGGTGCTGAAGCAGCTCCATGCCGGCATGCCCGGGCCACAACTCTCTGGCCATATCAATAACCAGGGGGTTCATGGTCGCCACATAGGGAATGTTATCAACCACGGCCGAGGCAATGGCGGAAAACCACATGATAACCATGGAGGTTGCAAACAGATTGCCCTTGGTCAGCGCGAGCATTTTTTGAGACATCAGTGAGATAGCCCCCACCTTGACCAGACCGCCGACCATGATGAACAGGCCGATAAAGAAGAAGATAACAGGCCATTCGATTTCGGCAAGGATATGATGCGGTTCGTGGGTGCCGGAGAGAAGCAGGAGAAGACCGGCCCCAAAAAGGGCGACGGTGGCCGGTTCATAGTGAAAGAGGCCGTGCAGAACAAAGCCCACCAGGACAATACCGAGCACGACAAGGGATTTAATCAGCATGACCGGATCTTTGATGGCGTCACGCTCGTCCATCTGCATGATGCGTTCTTTGAGTTCATCTCTGGTCTTCAACCGTTTGCCGAAAACAAGTTTGAGAATAACAATCACAACGACCATAGTAATGATAACAATCGGTGTCAGATTAAGAATGAAATCCATGAAATCAAGTTTTGCCTTGGAGGCAATCATGATGTTGGGTGGATCACCGATGAGAGTGGCTGTGCCACCGATATTTGAGGCAAGGGCCTCAACAATAAGATAAGGAATAGGATCGACTTCCAGGGCATCGGCAATGAGCAGGGTGACCGGCGCCAGCAGCAGGACGGTGGTCACATTATCTAAAAGAGCGGACAACACCGCCGTAATAATCGCAAAAATAACCATGATCCTCAACGGTTCGCCTCGACCCGCCTTGGCGCTGCGAATGGCAATATATTCAAACAGACCTGTGGGACGCATCAGGTTGATGATGATCATCATGCCGATGAGTAGGAAAATAACATTCCAGTCGACACCGAATTCTTCGAGATGAAAGGCCTCATGCTGTTCAAGAATTTTCAGGACAAGGATCAGGGAAGCGCCGAAGAGGGCAACAATGGTTTTGTGTATTTTTTCTGAAATGATGAGGGCCAGAGCAATAAAAAAAATACCACAGGCAAGATAAAATTGGGTGTTCATGACCACCGCATGGGCGGCTTTCACGGTTTCAACAGGTTCCATGCTCTCTGCCCCCCTTCTCAATATATTTTGCGACTAAATTAAAAATATCACGAATATAGACCATACCGATGATCTCGTCATTTTCATCGGTCACAGGGAGGCGCTGTAGTCCCTTTTTAATCATCAGATCGGTGCAGACCATGAGCGGTACTTCACCGGCAATGGTCACCAACTCCCTGACCATAACATCACCAACAACCTTATCACTGGCCCTGTTGGACATCTGCTCCAGCATATTGTCCCAGGAAAAAATAGAGAGGTCCGGTGACAGGTAGGTGGGAATTACCGCCCGTAAAATATCCTTGATGGAGACCATGCCCACCACTTTATCCTGTTCAT
Source organism: Desulfobulbaceae bacterium (assembly GCA_015493715.1). Taxonomy (GTDB): domain Bacteria; phylum Desulfobacterota; class Desulfobulbia; order Desulfobulbales; family Desulfobulbaceae; genus DRLX01. The sequence goes on along the minus strand of WGCP01000282.1, from coordinate 1,992 downwards.
TTTTCACAAGCATTCCCTTAATAGGAAGGCCGTGGATACGTTTTAAACCACGCATTCTGGTCACCGCTGCACATAATGACATCTCTGGTGCAAGGTATTCTTCAATAGGTGTCATTAAATCTTTTGCTTTCATAGTTCCCTCTATAAAAAAACTTCCTCAGTAAATAAAAAAATCAGTTCCGGATTGTTTCCTACAAAAAAATACACACAGATATCCGGAAAACCATAACAGAGCTGTACCAAAAATTGTATTTCCTGTGGAGTGACACAGGCAAAAAAGGCAAACGACAAGACCCTGCGAGCACTTTACCTACACAGCGTCCATGCGGCTCGTCCAGGTATCAGGTGCCCAACGGTTTGGTTCGGGCGGGACGCTGTTTGGGGAGAATCTTTAATAATGCATCGGCCTGTGGATTTTTCACCATATGTTTAATCAGGATATCCACCGGTGAAGCGGGCTGATGGTAAAAGGCCTCATTCCATTCGTAGCGTGGTGCAACAACAGCTCCCTCAATGCTGATACCGCCGAACAATCCTTTTGAGCGGCCAAAAGCCAAGACATCGGTAGTCTGCGCCTTGGCGGACTCACCGACTGGACCGGCGGCGACGGACACATCACCGCCTAATTTAAACTCAGTGGAGAGCATGGCATTGAGACCTTTTTGCGTCATAATCATAAGAATAATTTCAGAGGCATCAGCCCCGATCTGCAGGCCAAGCGAAACCGACCCCATGGTGTAGAAGGCGGGATAGCTCCATTTATTCGTTTTGCTGTCACGGGCCACGAGCATCCCGGATCCTCCGGATCCGCCGATAATAAATCCTCCCCGCAGCATCTGCGGGACGATGAAGATTCCTCTTGCTCTGTAGACATTTTCTCTGAACCAGCTCATGTTGGGGTCGTGCATAAAGCTATTAAACACGGCTGTTCCTTTGGCAACCAGTTCCTGAGGCTTGCCGAAATCTCCGGCCATGGCAGGAAAGGAGCAGAAAAGGACACTACAGCATACAACTGCAAAGAAAAAAGATCGTGGGCATCGGTATTTCATAGGATGTCTCCGTCCATAAAAAAGAGAATAAAAAGAATAAAAAGACTAAACGACCACCAGGTACAAGCTGGTGGGTTTAAAGCTCGGCGGGCTAAACCGCCGACTGAAAGCGAATGCGTCTGCAAGACGGTGGTTTTAAACCACAGGCTTAAAAAAAACGGCTAAAGCCTGCCCAGCAACAATAAACCAACATGCCGGCACCAGACTCCGGGCTTTCAGGCCATAGTCACAACAGATAAGCGCAGACTTCGGATAAACGTAGACTTCGAAGTATAAAAATAGCCCAAGCGACATTACTTCACGGACTATTTTCAGAAAAACAGTAAAAAATCAACTTTACTCTCTTTACTCTCTTTACAGACCTCGTAAAAACTGAGCGTTGTTCTAATCTGTTTATACGTAATATCAATCAATTGGATTTAAATTGGACATCTTGGGCTCCATATCAATAATATTTTTACCGTAGGAGACTCCGGGGGCGGCTCCTACGAAACAAAGCTATTGCGTTGTCCAAAAAATGAGCAATTTTTTACATCAATTTACGATGTCTACTTTATTTGTTTAATTGTAGCCAATGATACGTATTTGTACAGAAAAAAGATAATGATCCTGAGAAAAGAAAGCGGATGTTTCTCCGCCTGTTCTTTTTGTGTTCCAGGGCGTACCCCCTTGGAAAAGAAAAGATATTGTTGTCGTTCTTTTTATCCTACCGCAAATTATCCTCTTTAAAATACGCGGGATGTTTGTTTTCTTCCTCAATATTTCACCATGGATTTTATTGTTTCTGGGGCAGGTCGTAATGACAACCTAAAAATGACCACCTGTGCTAACCCAAATTTGACCAGCCCGAGCTTGGGTTAAAATATGACGGTTCCAGGCCCCGGCCGGTAATGGAGGGAGCCCGTAGGGCGACCGGAATTACCGGCCGGGGCCTGGATGGCCG
>WGCP01000281.1 GCA_015493715.1 Desulfobulbaceae bacterium | reverse complement strand
GTGGTGGCGGCGGCGATGCCGGTATGAATTTTTTGTTATCTTATGCCGGCGGTGGCGGTGGCTCGGGAAACACTGGAAGTTCCGGATCAAACCCATGGAAAGGTAAGGTCGATGACAGTGTCATTACCAATTTTGATAAGGTCATTGCGGAGATGAGCGGCAACCAGGGCGGATCGACATCCGCCTCCAATCCCTATTCCGTACAGTTGGCCATCGGCGGTGCGGGCGGTCATGCCGGTCATGGCAATACGGTGGCCGTCAATGATTACAGTACAATCAGCACCCATGGTTTTCAGAGTCATGGACTGTTGGCCCAGTCCATAGGTGGCGGCGGCGGTAATGCGACCTTTAATGTCGGCCTTGGTTATACGCCCCATGCCAAGGCAGCTAAAATCGCCCTTGGCGGCGCAACCGGTGATGGCGGCAACGGCGGTCAGGTGACGGTGGATCATCACGGAGATATTACTACCACCGGCAAGGATGCGGTGGGCGTGCTTGCCCAGTCCATCGGCGGCGGCGGCGGTAATGCCGGTCTTGATTTTGTCTATACAAAAACAAGCGCCGGTTCCGTGGCCCTTTCCATTGGCCGCAAAGGCGGTACCGGAGGCCGGGGCGGTGCGGTTGAACTTTCATCAGAAGGAACTGTAACTACCCGGGAGAGAAGCGCCTATGGCCTGTTTGCACAGAGTATAGGCAATGGTGGCGGTAACAGTTCCGCCTATAGTGCCGGCATCACCGGCGCGGAAACGGAAAGTGGAGAAAAGGGCGCTGCCGTGGCTGTCGGCATCGCAGGTGGCCTCGGCGGTGAGGGGGGCGATGTAACTCTTACCGGTGAAGGTACTGTGACCACCCATGGTGATTGGGCGCATGCCCTTTTTGCCCAGAGTATCGGCGGTGGAGGTGGCAATGGCGGCCAGGCGACGGCTGCTGCCCTGACTGCCCCGACAATCGGCATTGCCGTCGGCGGCAGCGGAGGTCAGGGGGCCATTGGTGGAACTGTTACCGTGAATAACGGGGCGGAGGTGAGCACCTCTGGTGAAAAATCCGTGGCAATTCTTGCCCAGAGTATCGGCGGCGGTGGAGGAACCGGTGGCGCGGCCTATAGTGGCGGCGCAAAAATATCAGGCAGTGGCATACAGGTAACCGTCGGCGGCAGTGGCGGTACCGGCGCGGCCGGCGGCCGGGTATCGGTGAAGAACACAGGAACCGTGTCCACTGACCAACAGCGTTCCCATGGCATTCTCGCCCAGAGTATCGGCGGTGGCGGTGGTGACGGCGGCCTGGTTATCAATACCCTGCTTAATAATGGCACGGATAATGCGGGCCGTCTTTTCCTCTCTATCGGCGGCAATGGCGGCACCGGTGGTATCGGCCGACAGGTCGAGGTTGACAATAGCGGTATGGTCACGACCATCGGCAAAGAGGCTGTCGGTATTTTTGCCCAGTCCATCGGTGGTGGCGGCGGGTCCGGCAGCAGCGTGGTAACCAATGCTTTTTCTTCCGCCGCCGGCGGCGCAACTCTTTCCCTTGGTATCGGCGGCACCGGTGGCACCGGTGGAACCAGTGGCGATGTAGTGGTAAAAAACCTGGTCGATGAGACTGTTGAAAATAGCGGCCGTATCGAAACAGGCGGCGATGGCGCTCACGGCATTTTTGCCCTTAGCATCGGTGGTGGCGGAGGTACCGGCAGCACGGTGAGAACCGGCACCGAATCAATACAATCCGGATCATCCGCTCCATCCTCGGCCCTGGCATTCAGTATCGGCGGTGATGGCGGAGTCGGTGGCGCTGCAGGTACGGTTACTGCTGAAAATGATGGTTACATCATAACCCATGGTAACGGCGCCCACGGGATTGTTGCCGAAAGTATCGGCGGTGGTGGCGGCAACGGCGGAATAAGCATTGCCGGCAACACGGCGATCGGCTCCAAAAAAACAGGACTCAACAGCGCAATTGCAATCGGCGGCAATGGTGGTTCAGGTAATACCGGCAATAACGTTGTGGTCACCAACAACGGCACAATCGAAACCTACGGTGACAAGGCATACGGCATATTTGCCCAGAGTATCGGTGGCGGAGGCGGCAACGGCGGTACAACAGTTGCCGCCTCCATTGACCCCACCAAGGTCACGGGCCTGGTTCAGTCAAGCCTGCTCAGTATCGGCATCGGTGGCAGTGGCGGCGATGGCGCCACTGCCGGAGATGTTATTGTCAATCATAATGGATCTATTATCACCAACGGCGCTGATACCTATGGCATTTATGCCCAGAGTGTCGGTGGTGGTGGCGGAACGTCGTCGTTGTCCTATTCCAGCCCATTTTGGATGGCGGCTGATCTGGTCATCCCTGCTCTACTCGGCAGCAAGGACAGCATAAGTGGTGTTGGCGGCGATGTGACCGTCAATTCCACGGGAACCATTATCACCAACGGCGCCAACAGCAATGCCATTTTCACCCAGGCGATCAGCAGCGGCGGCGGCAATTTAAACTTGTTCCTTGATATTTCCAAGGATGCCGGTGATCTTCGTCAGGACGTGGTCGATGTCGATGAGGTGACCTCGGCCACTGAAAATATAATTGCCTCGTTCAAGGGGTTGATCGGTCTTGGCGGCGACGGTAATCGGCATAACAGCGGCGGCGCCGTCACCAGCAATCATAGCGGCGACATTCTGGCCACCGGGAAAAACAGTTCCGGCCTGATCGTCCAGAGTGTCGGCGGCGGTGGCGGAACCGGGGTGGTCGACCTACAGGCAAGGCGGAAAGATGATGTAAACCTGCAGCTTGTCCTGGGCGCCACCAACAGCGATATGGTAACCGGTGGGCAGGTAACCATGCATCGGAGCGGCCGTGTTGTCGTTCTCGGCGACCAGGGAACCGGTGTCAGTGTCCAGAGTATCGGCGGTGGCGGTGGAATCCTCACGGCTTCAGTGACCAGGAGTACGGATGGTGAAGCAGCAGCCAACGGAACAACTTCCGTTACCATGGGTAGCAGCGGCGGAACCGGCCATGATGCCGATAATATAACCCTTGATATGCAAGGCGATATCTATACGGCCGGCGGCCGAGGCCAGGGTATACTTGCCCAGAGCATCGGCGCCGGTGGTGGTGAACTGCGACTTTCCGATGTCGGCCAAACCTCGGTTCTTCTGGGCGGTCAACAGGGCGCAACCGGTAACGGTGGTCGCCTGTCGCTGCAGAACAGAGGATTGATCTCAACACAGGGCGATCAGGCCCATGCCCTGTTTTTGCAGAGTATCGGCGGTGGTGGTGGTGCCCTGTTTTCCGATCTGAATCTTTCGCAAATTAATCTGACACTCAGTGATGATGGGAGTGGCAATGGTGGTGCTATCTCCCTGGACCAGGAAGGAGACCTGCTGACCGGCGGAATGAATGCCTATGCGGCCTTTGTTCAGAGTATCGGCGGTGGCGGCGGCGCTATTGATACTCTTTTTACTGGGAGTTCCGGCGGTATCGGCAACGGAGGTGATCTTACCCTCTCGCTGATCGGCACGGTAATGACTGCCGGAGATGGCTCCAAGGGCGTGTTTGCCCAGAGTGCGGCAGGGGTCGGCTCAGGCGGCGATATTGACGCTGCCGTAAGCGGTTTGATCAGGACCCAGGGACGGGACGCGGATGCGATTCGTGTCATAAGCACCGGTGGGGCCGGCGCGGGCGATATCCGGGTTTCTTCCGGCGATATTTTGACCTTTGGCGATTCGTCGCCCGCTATCTATGCGGCCAGCAATGGTGGAATCGGTGCAGGTGGCCGGATGGTGGTGCAGACTATCGGCGACATCCAGACCCGGGGATCCGATTCCCAGGGTATTTATCTGTCAAGTTTCGGCCTTGGTGGCGCCGGTGATCTCACTGTGACCAGTACCGGTAGCGTTCATACCATGGGCGATAATTCCACAGGTATTTTTGCCCGCAGTGACGGCGGTAACAATTCCGGGGCGCCGGTCACGGTTTCCATTGCCGACTCAGTCACCACTATGGGCAACAAAGCCGATGGAATTTATGCAGAAAGTATTGGCGTATCATCGGCATCCGCCGTACAGGTCACTACGACCGGCATTACCACCCTTGGCAATGATTCCCCGGCTCTTTTTGCCGGCAGTGACGGTGGTACAGGCCTTGGCATGGATGTGAGCGTTACCACGGATGGAAATATACTGACAGGCGGCGTGGACTCGACAGGTATTTTTGCCCAGAGTATAGGTCACCAGGGTGGCGCTTCCGTTCATGTTCGTCAGGATGGAAATGTTATTACTCTTGGCGATCATTCCATGGGAATTGTTGCCCAGAGCATTGGCGGTAGTGGAGGAAATTTTGAGGCAAACCTGCCCTTATCAACGCTTAATCCCCTTTTCAAGTCCTCACCCATGACGGTGTATCTAGGCGGCAGCAGCGGTCTGCAGCAAAACGGCGGCGACATTGACCTGGCCCTGACGGGCAATGTATCAACCGGTGGTGATTATGCCTCCGCCCTGTTTGTTCAGTCCATTGGTGGTGGCGGCGGGATTTTGCAGTTATCCGGTCCGGGAAGTGTTGATTTATTTTTAGGCGGACAAAATGGAGTGTCCGGCAATGGTGGTAATTTACGTATTGTTAACAACGGATCGATTTCCACCAGCGGTATCATGAGCCACGGTATTTTTCTGCAGTCAATCGGTGGAGGCGGCGGGGCCGCGTTTTCCGATCAGGCTGTTTCAGGGGTTCGGATTTTTTCTGAGACCGGCGGCGCCGGTAATGGAGGAGACATCACCCTTGTACAGAATGGCTCGGTGGTTACCCGGGGTACGGCCGCTTATGGCGCTTTTCTCCAGTCCATTGGCGGTGGTGGCGGGGTTGTAAATACCACATTTGCCGGCAGCTCCGGCGGCATCGGCAACAGCGGTAATATCAATGCAACATTTAACAGTGACGTGATGACCACCGGTAAGGGTTCGGTGGGTATCTTTCTCCAGAGCGTCGCCGGTACCGGCATGAGCGGTGATATTGATCTGCAGGTGAACGGCAATGTTCTTGCCGGCGGCAGAAGGGCAACGGCCATCCATGCCGAGAGCAGTGGCGGAGCGGGTTCCGGAGATATCAGCATAGAACTCAATGGCGGGCTTGTCTCCGGTGGTTCGGGGGGTGGCATTGGTGTTGAAATTGTTGGTGATCATAATAACCTTTTGTCCAATCATGCCGTTATCACAACTGATGACGGCCTCTATGGTATGGCCATCAGCGGCACCACCGGCAATGACAGGGTTGATAACTACGGCACTGTTATCGGCAATGTGGATCTGGGTTCCGGCCGAAACGGTTTTTATAACAGACCAGGCGCCTGGATGATTTCCGGTCCTCTGCTGAATGTCGGCTCGGGTAATAAGATGATCAACAGCGGGTACTTTTCGCCGGGTGGAACCGGAAACCTGATGACCACAAACCTGATCGGCAATTTTGTCCAGACGTCAGGCGGAACTTATTATACGGATCTTGATTTTCATCAAAATAGATCTGATCAAATCAGGGTGAGCGGTTCGGCCAAGGTTGACGGCACCGTTAAGCTGATAACTCACCATCCCGAAGATCTCATGCCGGGCCGGCATACGGTAAAGATCATTACCGCCGGTGGTGGCGTAACCAATACAGGATCCATTTTGTCGGTCAGGCCATCGGCTGTGGTTGATTATCAGCTGGTAACATCTGATTCTCGGTCATTGGCCATTGGCCTTGATATAGATTTTTCCCCCCTTGGACTAAGTTTTAACCAGGGGTCCATCGGCGAGTATTTCAACGCACTGCAGCTTGCCGGCGGCAGAGACAGGATGGATCCATACATCCGCTATCTGTTTTTGCTCACCTCCGAACAGGAGCTTGCCGATACCTATGGAGCGTTGGTGCCTGATTTTTACGACAATTTTACTCAAACTGCCCTACGCGGTATCCAGCAGTCGATTCAGCCGATCAGCCTGCGCATGAACAATATTTTTGCCGCCGACAGGTCCTCAACAGCTCTGCCATGGGCAAAAAGTTTTTCACTACAAAAGCCGATCCGTCTTGCCTACAACGGTTCCAATGCAGGACTTGCCCAGCTCTTACGCGGGAACGGACAGGCTGATTACCATTTTGGCTCATGGATCAATGTGACGGGATTTAGAGGAGATCAGGATTCTGACGGCGCCTATGGAGGCTATGACTACAGGAGTAAAGGGGTTGTCGGTGGACTGGATTACAGGTGGGCGGATTCATGGCTTCTCGGCATGGCCCTGGGTCATACCTGGACGGATGTTGATGTAGACGAGCAGGGAGCAGGAGACATTGATTCCACCTATGTCTCCCTCTACAGCGGCTATTTTTCCGACTCCTATTATCTTGATGGAGTTTTTTCCTATGGTCACCATGGTTATGACACCTCCCGTCAATTCATGGCCTTTGCCATGCCGGAACAGACCATCTCCAATTACCAGGGGCACAGTTGGTCAGCCTATGGGGAAGGGGGGTACACTCTAACCTGGACGAATTGGGCGCTTCAACCCTTTGTCGGATTGCAGTACGCCCATCTTGCCGAGTCGCCATTTGTCTCAACCGGAGCCGATGCCCTTGACCTTGTCATGCAGAAGCGTGACACCGACTCCCTGATCAGTGATTTAGGAATACGTCTGGGTGGAAAGTTCATAACCCCGATCGGCTCCGTCGTCCCTGAAATGAGCGTGTCCTGGAACCATGATTTTGATATTGATGAAGAATATCTCCATGCTTCCTTTGCGGGTTTTCAGGATGCCTCATTTGCAATAAAATGTCGTCAGGAGAAGAACGATATGCTGAAGCTCGGAATAGGACTTACTTTTCAGGGTAGTTCCGGTTTCAGCTCGTCGGTTAAATATATTTACGGCAGGCGGAACGACTATCATGAGCAGGGGATTATAGGGGAACTGCGAATAGAATTTTAAAGTAAAATGGGAAGAAATATTGGGAGACAAACAGAGGGCATTGTTGTTATCTTTAAGGATTTATTGTTTGAGACAATGGTTTCAACCTAAATCCTGCAGTTATCCGGCATTCGAACGTCGATACGGGCACATCTACTGTGTCGGCTTCACGAATTTCGTGCTCGATGTACGGGTAGTATACCTGTGCCGAAATTCGCTGGCCTCCTTGTATATGCACCTGTCTCAACGTTCTCTGTGCACGAACAACTGTAGTATTTAGGTTTAAAATGGTAGACTTTGATCTTGGAGTTATGCATGTCCCATGAATCAAATTCGTTGAAAAGCATTTTTTTTGCCCTTGGCGCCAATGCGGCCATCGCCCTGGCAAAATTTTTTGCGGCCCTGTTTACCGGTTCCGGCTCCATGATGGCGGAGGCCATTCATTCCCTTGCCGACACCGGCAATCAGCTCCTGCTTATTTTGGGGATTCGGATGGCAAAAAAACCGCCATCGCCTGATTTCCCCCTTGGCCATGGCAAAGAAATTTATTTCTGGTCCTTTATTGTCGCCCTTATGCTTTTCAGTATGGGTGGTTTATTCTCCATCTATGAGGGTATCCATAAGCTTCATGCTCCCGAGCCGCTGAATGCTCCCTTTGTTGCCCTGGCCGTGCTTCTGTTTTCCATGGTGGCCGAAGGCACTTCCCTGTGGGGTTGTATGCGGGAAGTGAATAAGGAGCGCCGGGACATGAGTCTGTTCAAATGGTTCAGAGAAACCAGAAGATCTGAACTTCTGGTGGTATTCGGCGAGGATTCCGCCGCTCTGCTCGGTCTGAGCTTTGCCGGTATCGCCGTGATTGCCACCATGGTGACCGGCAATCCGATCTATGATGCCATGGGGTCCATAGGAATTGGTATTTTGCTGGTCGTTATTGCCGGGTTTGTTGGTGTTGAGGTGAAATCTCTGCTGGTCGGTAAAGGGGTTGAGGAAGCCGTCCGCAGGGAAATGATTGATTGTATCAATCAGCGGCCGGAAGTTGATGAGGTCCTCAACCTGTTGACGCTTCAACTTGGCCGGGATGTCATGGTCGCGGTCAAGGCCAGGATGCAGTCGGCACAGAGCTGTGATGAATTTGTGGACAATATCAATCGCTGCGAGCAGGCGCTGAAAAAGCAATTTCCTCAGGTACTCTGGCTTTTTTTTGAGCCGGACAATAAAAAATAAAAAATAAAAAAAATAGTGTAGTTATCCGCTTCTTATGTCGACAAAAAAAATAATTTATCGCAAAGATTATACACCGCCGCCCTACTGTGTTGATACCGTTGACCTGCGGTTTGAACTGGATCCCACCGCCACCTTGGTCACGGCAACTATGCGGATGCAGGCAAACGGCAAGACAACCGGCCCTCTTGTATTGCCCGGCGAAGACCTGGAACTCCTGTCGGTGCGTCTTGACGGCACAAAACTTACCGACGGGGAATACCGTTACTCCAATGGTATTCTGCAGATTGATTCGGTTCCGGAAACTTTTGAACTGCAGATACGCAACCGGATCAATCCGGAGGCGAACACTGCTCTGGAAGGATTGTATCGTTCCTCGGGAAATTACTGCACCCAGTGTGAGGCCGAGAGTTTTCGGAAGATTACCTGTTACCCGGACCGGCCTGATGTGATGGCGGTGTTTACTACAACCATTGTTGCCGATAAAGATGCCTGTCCGGTCTTGTTGTCAAACGGCAATCTGCTGGAAGAGGGTGATATGGCGGATGGTCGCCATTTTGCCCGCTGGCACGATCCTTTCAAGAAACCCTCCTATCTCTTTGCCCTGGTTGCCGGAGATCTCGTTGTCCTGCAGGACCGGTTCACCACCATGTCGGGCCGTGAGGTTGAGCTGTTTATCTATGTGGAGGAGCGCAACAGAGAAAAATGTGCCCATGCCATGGAGTCTCTGAAAAAGGCCATGCGCTGGGACGAGGAAAAATTTGGACGTGAATATGATCTTGACCGGTACATGATAGTGGCGGTGGATGATTTCAACATGGGCGCCATGGAGAACAAGGGACTTAACGTCTTTAATTCCAAGTATGTGCTGGCCCGCCCCGAGACGGCCACGGATGTGGATTACGAGGGTATTGAGGGTGTCATTGCCCATGAATATTTTCACAACTGGACCGGGAATCGCATTACCTGCCGTGATTGGTTCCAGCTCAGTCTCAAGGAGGGATTGACTGTTTTCCGGGACCAGGAGTTTACCGCTGATATGACGTCCCGGGCGGTCAAACGCATCCATGACGTCAATGTGATCCGTTCGTTCCAGTTTCGTGAGGATGGTGGACCCATGGCCCATCCGGTCAGGCCGGATTCCTTTGTCGAGATCAATAATTTCTACACCTTGACCGTTTATAACAAGGGGGCCGAAGTGATCCGCATGATCCATACCCTGCTCGGAGCAGAGGGGTTCCGCAAGGGTATGGATCTGTATTTTTCCCGCCATGACGGCCAGGCCGTGACCTGCGATGACTTTGTCCAGGCCATGCAGGATGGCACCGACTTTGACCTTGGCCAATTCAAACGCTGGTATTCACAGGCTGGAACACCGGTATTGAAGGTAACAACAGAGTATGATGAATCCGAGCAATGCTATACCCTAGGCATCACCCAGTCTTGCCCGTCGACCCCGGGGCAGGAGGAGAAAAAACCTTTTTTTATGCCGGTAAAGATCGGCCTATTGGATGAACAGGGAGAGACGTTTCTTGAAAAAACGCTTCTTCTTCGGGACCAAGAGCAGGAGTTTTCTTTTGACGGGATTGCGCAACCCCCGGTCTGTTCCTTTCTGCGCAATTTTTCAGCCCCGGTCAAGGTGGAGATGGAACGGGGCGCACAGGAGCTTGCCTTTCTCATGGCCCACGATTCAGATCCCTTTAACCGTTGGGATGCCGGGCAACAGCTTGCCATGCAGGTGGTGCTGTCAGGAATCGATGCATACCAGAGACAGGAACCCTTTTTGGTGCCGGAATTCTATCACCATGCCTTTGAACGCCTTCTTGGGGACGAGCAGTCAGATCCTGCCTTTCTTGCCTTGGCCCTGACCCTGCCCAGTGAAAATTGGATCGGACAGCAGTTATCCGTTATTGACCCGGAGGCTGTTTTTGTTACCCGTCAGGAGATGCGCGTTCAGCTTTCCCTGGAACACCGTGATCTTCTCTGGAAATTATATTATCAGCTTGATACGGATAAGCCGTATGTCTATACCGCTACCGAGGCGGGCAGAAGAAGCCTGAAAAATGTCATTCTTGCCTATCTTCTGAGTAAAGGGATGACGGAAATAGTTGACCGGGAACTGCTTGCCGCAGGCGAGAAACAGTATCGTGGCAGTGACAACATGACCGACACTCTGGCCGCGCTGCATGGGGTGGTCAATGGTGATCGAAATCTTGGCGATGCCCTGCTGGCGAATTTTTATGAGCACTGGCAACATGATCCGCTGGTCGTTGACAAGTGGCTGACCCTGCAGGCCACCTGCATCCTGCCGGGAACTCTTGAGCGGGTCAAGGCATTGACCGGGCATCCCGCCTTTTCCATAAAAAATCCCAACAAGGTTCGTGCCCTTATCGGCGCTTTTTGTTCAACAAATCATCATCAGTTTCATAGTGAAGATGGCAGCGGCTACCTTTTTCTTGCCGACCAGGTCCTGCTTCTTGATCCGATGAATTCGCAAATCGCAGCTCGCTTATTAACTCCGCTGACGTTATGGCGTCGCTATGATACCCGGCGGCAGAAATGCATGCTTGAGCAGCTGCGCCGAATTGCCGGGACCGGAACACTGTCCGATGATGTCGGCGAGATAGTGGGACGGAGTCTGCCTTTGGATTAGGCCGGCCGGAATTCAGGCAGGGCGGGAAGAATGTAAAAAACTACACATTTTCTTTCAATCATTTGTCCTCATAGCCGGAAGATATTTTTTCCGCGCCTGCAGTCTTTTAGTGCGGTCAAGGCACGACTTTTTTATCTTATTGTTTTTCTGTTTTTTTCATCTTTTTTTGTAAAAAAAAATTAATTTCTTGTTGATGGCATATTGGTTTGATATACCAATATAAAGGAAGAAAATATGATGACCTTTTCTTTCTGTTTTTTTCATGCGTTGTTTGCCTCCCCTGGATACGCGAAAGTATTCCGCCGCTGTCCGGGAACAGGCCATGCGCATGGTCATCAGGGTGTGGAATAGCCACCAAGACTGAGGCGGGCTTTGCCCGCAACCATAAGAAACTAATTTAACCGTGATTTTTATGCTGATCTGTTCCGGCAGGTCTGTCGGTGAATATTAACAATACTGGAACATAGCGTATGAACACCTCTCTTCTTGCCGCCATTGGTGTGGCAGTGCTTGTCGTCTGTTTCTTCCTGCTGCGGAAGTCATCGAAAAAAGAAGTGCCGCCCACTCCTGAAAGCGTCCAGGAACCATTGGAGGAAACTGCTGCCCGGGAAAAAGGGGAAACAGCGGAAGAACCCTCACTCGTTGATGAAGAACCGGAGCCCACGGATGTCGAAACCCTGCAGAAAGAGAAATCGGTCGGAAAGGAGCCGGAAGAAGAGCAGGGACAGGTCGATGAACTCGCTGAACCATCCATGGATGAGCAGGTCAATGATGCTCTTGCCCAAGAGCGGACCTTTGAAGAAATTCTCTTGTCCGACCAGGAGATAAGAGATGCCGATGAAGAATCCTTTGCCGACATTCTGGAAGAGGACAAATCGGAGGCCGATGGCTCGGTAGAGGACATTCTTTTCCTTGAGGATGAAGATCAGCTGGAGGCGATCCCTGATGAGGCATCCGATCTCATTTTGGAGGAAGAACCGGCCGATGAAGCGGCTGCCGAACCCGAACCTGATTTCGTTGTTGAGCAGGAGTTGGTGGAAGAAGAACCTGCTGAAGACGAGGCTATTGTCCCCACGCTGACCATTGAGGTCTATGAAACACGGCTCCGCAAGCGCGAAAAAGAGCAGCAACAGGCCCTGGCCGAGGCGATTAATAACGGTGACGACATAAAGCGTGATCACCTGCAGATTGAGCTTGTTGCCATAACCGACCGGATTTCTCTTCTGCAGGATAGTTACAATCAGGAACTGGAGTGGCGTCAGGCGGCCTTGAACGCATTTGATGAGATGGCGGCTGCAACTGATGCGGCATTGCGTGACCAGCTCAAAGAAAGTCTGCTTTGCGGCGAGACCGAAGCCGCCGAAGAATTTTTTGCAGGTATTGTCGACAAACAGGGGCCGGATGCCCCGGTTGCCGCTTTTCTTTCCGGACAACTGGCGGAAGCCCGGGTTGATCTCTACCATGCCCTGGAGCGATACCGAAAGGCCGTGGAATTGGATGGGGATAACTGTGATTATCTGCGGGTAGCCGGTGTGATGGCCCGCAAATTATATCGATACAGGGACGCACGGCCCGTACTTGAAAAGCTTGTTGAACTCTTGGAAAAAGAGGACAAAAACAGTGTTGACCTCGCCCTTGCCCGGCGTGAACTCGGCTATACCTATGCCTTAAGCGGCAGTCTGAAACAGGCGGGGCCGCTCTATAAGCAGGCGATGAAAACTATTGCCGGCAGTCTGGGTCCGGAACATCTTGAAATGGGACTCAGCTGGAGCCAGATTGCGGAACTGCAGGAAGCAAAAGGCCAGTATGAACAAGCTGAACCGACCTATAGCAAGGCCCTTGCAATAATGGAACAGGAACTTGGCCTCGAGCATCCGGCCCTTGATCATGTCCTGGAAAAACTGGCCGGGCTCGATGCCGAAATTGAACAGGACAATAAGGCGGCTGCACTCTATGAGCGACTTTGTGCCATACGGGAAAAATCTTTGGGCGAAACGCATCCTAAACTGGCCATGGCCCTGCAGAATCTGGCCGAATCCTACCGGTTGCAGGGCCAATATGAACCCTCTGAAGAGAGTTATAAGAAGGCCCTTGCCATAATGGAGGAAAATCACGGTGACAACCATCCTGCCGTTGCCGCTGTTCTGCAGGAACTGGCAAAACTCTGCCGTCGGCAGAAGAAAAACGATGAAGCCGAACGTTTACAGCAAAGGGCATCAGAAATCTTTGAACAATCCATCCAGGACCGCGAAGAAAATATTAACGAGGATGATCTGAACCTGCAGGATAAATAATTGCTTATCCCGCAGCTACCCTTCCGTCAAAAAATCTAATTTATCTAAAAATGACCCACAACATGTTGTTGATCAGGGCTATTTTCATCGTTCGAAGTCTACGCTTATCTGTTGTGGCGGTGACGGTATAATTCGGAGTCTTCACTACGTTCCGCTTACCTGGTCCAGCCATGCTGGTTTGTCTGTTTATTCCTGTAGGCGTGGCTTTAGCCGCGATATCCCCATGTGTCGGAATAGTTCGCCTCTTCTTGTGGCGGGTTGGGTTGTGTGTGAGTGGGGGGCGTAGCATGACGGTGAGAGATTGTATCCGCCGGAGGGCGACGGGAGTTTTCATCAGCATCCGGCACACAATAAAGGGTAAGTCATCACAGGCAGCTCGATTTTCTGAAGTCTAATCTAAAATTAGACTTGGGGACTGTCATGAAATAACTATTTTTTTCTGTCAGAGGCCTCGGTTTCAGAGGTGACCTCCGGCGTAGCTCGTATATCATCCTTTGTCTTCGGCTGCCAGCGCAGACCGCCCTTGAATCCATAACCCCGGATGAGGTAGAGATGGTGGACGAGCTGCCTGCCGAGCCACGGTGATTTCCTGTATATTGTTATCTCCTGCGGAGGATCGATCCGCTCAAACAGCCCCGCAAGCAGGTCGGCCATTCCCTTCCATTCATAGATACCGACCGCATCTTTCCCACGCAGCATAGCATCATCAAACCAGTAGTCATACACATTGGGCCGCGCCCATCTGTTGATAGACACGGTTTTCGGCTGTCCTGCCATATAAAAGGCCAGTTCACTTGCCTGTTGGTACCTGAGACCAAAGACAAAGGTGTTCTTCAGATCGGGCATGGTCTGTAATGCCTGGTCTACCACCTGTCCCAACCTAT
>WGCP01000280.1 GCA_015493715.1 Desulfobulbaceae bacterium | reverse complement strand
CATATCCGGAACCGGTCCTGAGAAAACAGGCTCAGCCGATTACCGTGTTTGACGAGGCCCTGAAACAACTTGCGACCGATATGAGCGAGACTATGTACAAAGCCCCGGGTGTCGGCCTGGCAGCCAACCAGATAGGGGTGCTCAAGCAGATAGTTGTCGTTGATATCAGCAAAGACGAAGAAGAAAAAGAATTCATCGCCCTTATCAATCCGGTCATTTCCGAGGGAGAGGGCTGCGTCGTCGGCGAAGAGGGCTGTCTGAGCGTGCTTGAATACGAGGCCAAGGTGGAGCGGTTTCAGAAAATCCATATTGAAGCTCTGAATCTTGACGGAAAGCCCATTTCCTTTGATGCCGAAGACCGATTTGCCCGTATCATCCAACATGAGGTAGACCATCTACGCGGGACCCTGTTCATCGATCATCTCAGCACGTTAAAGCGAAATCTGTATAAACGAAAACTGAAAAAGATCCTCAAGGCGCGGCAATGAAACCACTTCGTATTGTCTTCATGGGCACGCCTGACTTTGCGGTCCCGGTGCTCAATGCACTGATTAATGGGCCGGACAGGGTCATCGGGGTTGTCTGCCAGCCGGACCGGAAACGCGGGCGCGGCAAGAAACTGATGCCGCCGCCGACCAAGGTTATCGCCCAGGCAGCCGGCATTCCCGTTTTGCAGCCAACCAATATTCGGACAGATGATTTTCTTGAAGAGGTAGGCGCCCTTGGCCCGGATGTGATTGTCGTTGCCGCCTACGGAAAAATTCTTCCCGGAAAGCTGCTCAACCTGCCATCCATGGGCACGATCAACGTGCATGGTTCCCTGCTGCCGAAATATCGGGGGGCAGCGCCAATCCAGTGGGCGCTGATCAATGGGGAACGGGAAACCGGTATCACTATCATGCAGATGGATGAGGGCATGGATACCGGAGATATTTTACTGCAGGCCCCCCTTGCCATCACGGACTCGGACACTGCCGGGACCCTTTTTGCCAAAATGGCAGAGCTGGGCGGCACAACCCTGTTAAAAGCGCTGACCCTGCTGAAAGAGAACGCACTGGTTCCCGTGAAGCAGGATGATTCCCTGGCATGTGAGGCGCCCATGCTGACCAAAAAACAGGGACATATTGACTGGAACAAGCCAGCCGGAGAGCTCCATTGCCTTATTCGCGGTCTTGACCCCTGGCCTTCCGCCTATGGCTTCCACGGCGGCAAACGTTTTCGATTTTTTTGTCCTGAAGTCGTCCATCATGGCGGCCCGGAAACACCGGGGACGATATGCAGGGCCGATAAACATGGGCTGCAGGTTGCCACCGGTCGTGATGCCCTGCTGCTCCATGAAATCCAGCCCGAAGGGAAAAAACGGATGGATGTTGCCGCCTGGCTCTGCGGCGGCGCCCTTGCTGTTGGTGACAGATTTACCTGATGAACACCGCCTATCTCGACTGTTTTTCCGGAGTCAGCGGCAATATGCTCCTTGGGGCCCTGCTTGACTGCGGCCTTGCCGAAAACGATTTACGACAGACACTTGCCGCCCTTCCCGTGTCCGGTTACCGGCTGCATGTTCACCAGACCATGGTCAATGGTTTTGCCGCCTCCATGGTTACGGTTGAAGTTGAAGAACCGCAACCGCACCGGCACCTGACCAATATTGCCGACATCCTTGCCGCCTCTGACCTCTCCAATACCATCAGAAAAAAATCCCTGGCCGTTTTTACCCGGTTGGCCAGGGCCGAGGCAACCGTCCACGGCACAACTCCGGAACATATTCATTTTCATGAAGTAGGCGCAGTTGATGCCCTGATTGATATAGTCGGCACAGTGGCAGGCTTTGAACTCCTGCATATTGACCGGATTTTCTGCTCTCCCCTGCCCGTTTCTAATGGTTTAACCATTTGTAAGCATGGTACCATCCCCCTGCCTGCCCCTGCGGTTTGTGCGTTATTACAGGACGTTCCCATGTATGGGGTTGAACTTGACATGGAACTGGTTACCCCTACTGGTGCGGCCCTGATCAGGGAGCTGGCCGATGGCTTTGGCCCCATGCCGGCCAT
>WGCP01000279.1 GCA_015493715.1 Desulfobulbaceae bacterium | reverse complement strand
GTCTGCCAGTATTCATCAATGGTGCGGGTGTAGCCCCAGTAACCACCGAATTTATATCCATAGACCCGATACCCCTTGCCCATCATCATGGGAATAATATCTCGACCGAACTCGTACGACCCATTGGATTGCGTCTGATTCAGGGCCAGCATATCATAAAGCACCTGTGGTTTAAAGCAGAGTACGGTAAGAGAGGCCCAGTGCCCCTTGGGCGCATCGGGTTTTTCCTCGTAAGAGAGCAGACGACCGCCTTCTTTATCGCCGGATTCAATTTCGGCAACACCGAAGCGGGAGGCTTCTTCAAGAGGTACGCGGATAAAGGCCGCCGTCAGGTCGGCATTCCGCCTTCGGTGATACCGGATCATCCGGCGATAATCCATCTGATAGACATGATCACCGGAGAGGACAAGGATCTCAGGCGGATTATAATAACGGACAAAATCCAGATTCTGATACACCGCATCGGCTGAACCCCGATACCAGTGCGGATTTTCATAATCCTTGAACGGCGGCAGAATGGATATGCCCCTGTGACGGCCGATCATGTCCCAGGCGCTGCCGGTGCCGATATGATTGATCAGGGAATAGGAACGATATTGACTTAAAATTGCAATTCGTTCAATGCGGGAGAGCATGAGATTGGAAAGAGGAAAATCGATAACCCGGGCAAAACCGCCGAAAGGAACCGCCGACTTGGGGCGATAATGGGTCAAAACGCCCAGTTCATCCACCCGGCCACCGGCCAGGATCATTGCCAGCGTCGTAGGTCTATGCATACGATACCTGTCTATTTGGGATTATCGTCTTGATTCATCGGCAAAACAGCAACCAACGAACCCTTGCTCCAGCGATACGATAGGTCATACGGTTGTTACCACGCCAAGCTATCCTCTCTTCCCGGCAGGGATTCAGCGCAATAAGAACTGTATTGCATACCCTTTAGACATGCAAGCCTGAACCCACAAAAGACGAAAATTTGTCGCCAACGGCTCTGTGAATTATTTGTAACTATTCAGGTGGGTGCAGGGAACGTCCCTGGCCACAGCCTGTAACGGTTCAGGAGTGCTCCATATCTGTGCAGGCAGGCCTGTGAACTATAGTGATTTCCATGTGAATCAGACCTGACCGTGTAGAGTTGGGGTGCTCCTGAACCGTTACAATTATTTAACGCATATGGCGGGTGGCAAGACGCATCAGGGTGGAAGTGGTCACCTCCTGGTTTTCACGCAGGGGAAGATTTTTCAGAGGCGACTCCGCCCGGGCCGCCTCTTTATGTCCGCCGGCCGGACCGAACTCGCCGAAGGTTTTTTGGGCCAGTTTACCGGCATTCTTCCGATAGCCGTCACAGCGAAAGATGACAACCAGCTTTTCCCCATAGATGCCGGAAACAATCGCCCAGTCAAACTTGTCCACATGGTTGAAAAAATCAGCAATAATCACCAGAATATCCGGGGTGCCTACTCGTCCGAGATGGACATAGGCCCGGCCTTTGCTCGCCTTGACTTCATTAAGGGCAATTTTAAAGTAGCGTAATTCTGAACGACGCAGTTCCGTTAATTCAAACTTGCGGACAAGGTTGCGGTTGGCGATATCAAACAGGTAACGAAAGCTGATACTGTCCGCCAACTGCATATTTTTCTTTTCAAAGTTCTGTGAATCGACCTTAATACCATAGAAAAGAGCCGTGGCCAGGGCTACGGACGGTTTAATTCCGGCAGCCCGCAGGTATTCAACCATCATGGAAGAAACGGCGCCGTAATCGGAACGAATATCAATAAAGTCCGCGTCCCAGCCCTCGGTAACCGGATGATGATCAATAACAACATCAAAGTCCAACTTCTCAAAACAATTATGATGGGGAGGCTGCGAATCCAAAAGTACCCGTTTGGAATAATCCCTGACCGGCAACGTATGCAGCCGGTCTATAGGTATTTTCAGTCTTTCCACCATGGTAATATTGGAGAGTCTTCTGATCTCATTTGGGTAGCCGATCGTCACGCTGCCGACCCGATAGGCCAGAAGCCTTTTTACCGCCATGGCGCTGGCCAGAGCGTCCGGGTCGGCATTAATAACGATGAGAACCTCATCATTACGATTAAAGACATCATAAAAGCCGCTTAGACGACCCTGAGCCGAATTTTTACTTGCGCTCCGGGTAATGGAATCAGCTATTTTTTCCAGTCGATTCTGCATTGCACTATCTCAATAAAAAAAAGACCACTGCTCCATTGTTTCAATGTGGCAGTGGTCTATTCAGGGTTAGCAGAGGCTACAAGCGCTCTCCCGCCGACTCATCTGTTGCTCCAGGCCGCCCGCAGGCAGGTGGGAGTATATTGTCGCACGTAATGTATTCATGGCAGACACCCGTTGACATACCCGACGGCACCTGTTCTTCCGTGCCGTCGGTCAACGAATGGTAAACTATAGCAGTCGGCCATACAAATTGCAAGTCAACCCTTTTCAGGGATATCTTCAATCCGGACCACGGGCACCGAAGGGAAGAGAGCGGGGTCGGTATGCGGAATAAAGCGAGAGCCTGAAAAACGCAACATGAACTCCTGATTAACATTCAGCTCAATATAGGTGATTTTTCGGCCGATCTCCATACTGCACAGGAGGGCCTCCTCGGATAGTAAAATACGTTCAGCGCCATGAAGCGAACTGTTGCCCACAGGAATGTACGTAGAAAGAGGCAAATCCGGCAGCATGCCAAGGGTAATGGCCGCCACTGGATCAATATGTTTGCCGAAGGCGCCAGCCACATAGATGTGATCAAGATCGGAAAATTCCACCCCGACCTGGCTGGTTAACGTGGTGAGAATTGCATACATGGCCGCCTTGGAGCGCATCATCGCATCGAGATCAACCTGGGCCAAAAGCACGGGTTTGCCGTGGCCGGACTCTTTTGCCGGGGTCACCACAAAACTCAGCCCCTCCTCGCTTTCAACAAGACGATCTTGCACAAATGTACGCCTCTTTTCAGACCCGGCTGCTGTATCCCTGCATAATTTTCCCCGGATATCAACAATGCCCGCAAGAAACAACTGGGCCACCAGCTCAATCAGGCCGGAGCCGCAGATACCGACGGCGGGTTGATCATCTATGGTCTTGAGCTGTAATTGCCAGCTTTCGCGATCAAGAAGGACATGCTCGATGGCACCGGGTTCGGCCCGCATACCCATTTTGGCGACCCCACCCTCCAGGGCGGGTCCGGCAGCGCCGGCGCAGGCAATCAGCCAGTCCCTGTTCCCGAGCACCACTTCCGCATTGGTGCCCACGTCAATCAGCATGGAGGTCTTTTCCATCTGGTCCAGGCCACTGGCCAGGATGCCGGAAATAAGGTCGCCACCGAAATAGCTGCCGATACTCGGCAGTATCCAGACCGGTGCCGTTTTATTTATGTGGACTCCAATTTCCACGGCGAAAAACGGGTCCGGGCTGCCGACAAGCGGAGTATAGGGCTCACGGCATATATGATAGGGACTCAATCCTAACAGAAGATGAACCATGGTGGTGTTGCCTGAAACACTAAGGGCATGGATGGCATCCGGCTCTATCCCTGCCTCTCCTGCCAGGCTGTCAACCATTTCATTGATGGTCGTCACCACGGCCTGCTGCAATTTGACGAGACCGTTTGTGCCCTCGTCATGGCTGCCGGCATAGTGAATACGGCTTAAAATGTCAGCCCCGTACCGCATCTGACTATTGGGCGCATGGGTATGCGCTATGATTTCATCGCCTGATACATCAACCAGAGTCGCCTCAAGATGGGTCGTCCCTAGATCAAGGGCCATTGCAGGAATTTTGTCTGATGTGTCTTTACAAAAATCGACAAGCTGTAGTTCATGCGGCAGGACGTTGACCAAAGCTCTTCCGGCAAAACCTGCTTTGCGAAACCGGCGGCCAAGTCCGGCCATGGCCGCAAAAGGAATAATCACCGGACGCCCCTCAAGGGTAGGCGGCAATTTTTTGCGGACGGCAATGCGCAGCCGGTCGATGTCTGCGGTATTATCCTGCAAACTCGGCGGCTCGGCAACAACGGAAATACTTGTCACCAGGGGCTGTTGCCCTGTATAATTCTTCATATTTGTATCCTTCCGGCATCTCTGCCTACACCGGGAATTTGTGCGGCAATGAACCGGCTATTACCTAAGTTGGGCGAGTTAGGTATTCCTTGACCAAAATGCAGGCAAAGGGTACTACATGCGATTTATCGCCACAACAATTTATCGTTACAACTAGAACCTCTATCAAGGCCCTTATGGGTACGGAAAAAGAAATCTCCTTAAAAGACACGGGATGGATGACTGAGCAGTGAACCTTCTGAACCGCTATATTCTTCAGCAATTTATCAAAAATATTTTCATGCTGATGGCAAGCTTTATTGCCATCTATGTATTGATTGATTTTTTTGAAAAAATTGATGACTTCATGGAAAAGGGTAAATCCATGGCCCTGGTCATCAAATTCTTTGTCCTAAGCATCCCCTTTATTCTGGAGCAGATGGGTCCGGTTTGTATTTTGCTCGCCGGGGTGATCACCCTGGGAATTCTCAATCACAGCAACGAGCTGATCGCCCTGAAAGCCGGCGGCATTCCCTTAAAAAAGATCACAAATCCGATTATTGGCGCCGGTATTGTTTTTACCCTGCTGTTTCTGTGCATGGCCCAGTTCGTTCTGCCAAAGACTATTTCCACTACTAATCATATCTGGAACAAAGAGGTCAAGGGCAGGGTTGCCCTCGGTATTTTCCGAAACGGACGCTATTATTATCGTAGTCGGGATGGTTTTTACTCCTTTGCCAGGCCGGACAGGAAAAAAGATGACTTTCGTTTTTTCTCCTATGCCGCCTGGAATCCCAAGTATCAACTGACCACCCTGATTGCTGCAGAACAGGCGTCCTGGCGAAAAGGCGTCTGGACGCTTACCAAGGGACAGATCCAGACCCGCACTCGGGGTGATACATTCAAAACGGAAGTCTTTGCCAAGAAAATCTTTCCATTCAAGGAAAAGCCTTCGAGTTTTTTCGTGCCGAAATACCATTCCATGGAACTCTCGCTCACCGGACTTTACCAGGAAGCGCGGCGTAAACAGGCACCGGATGAGAAAAACAAGGCCTGGACGGAATTCTACGGCCGGATTTCCTATATCCTGCTGGGAGTGCCGCTGCTTCTCCTTGGATTACCGCTTCTGCTTTTTGTCTATCGCGCCTGGGGACGTGACCTGTCGCTGGCCATTCCCGTCAGTTGCGGACTGGCGTTTGCCTGCTGGGGCGCATGGGGAACCCTGCAATCACTGGCTAAAGCCGGCTATATTCATCCGTTGCCGGCCTCTTTTTCCATCCACATCCTGATAAGCACCATTGGAATTATTTTTCTTTTGCGGGAAGACACTTAATCCTCTCCCATTGCTGCGATTATTATGACGGAAAAAGTAGGTATTGTCGGTATCCCGCCCCGTTCGGTTATTGCCGATCTTCACCAGCGTCGGGCGCTGATCTTTGATCTGGACGAACCACAGATCCGGGCCTCACTGGACCTGACCGCCTCGCACCTGCCCCGTGTCTACTGTGCCGTGCTGCGCACCGTGGTCCTGAATGCCATGCATCTGCATCTGGATCGCATCTATATCGACGTCGGGCCGGGTAAATGCGACTGTGCCCTGCATGTCTCCACCATATTGCGCAGCATGCTTTCTATTCCCGTACATTGCACCCGCAATCAGGATATGGAGAGTGCCGGCATCCCCTTGTGCAGGACGCGGATGCCCCTGCTGGAAAAAATGACGGCCATCACGGCAGGAGTCCTTGCGCCGGAGCCGGAAAAAGGCCCTGCCGCCTGCAGACCGACTGCAGGTTTCTGGGGCGTACCGCCACGGGACTTCAGCCTACTGACCCTTTTCCCCGACACGACCCATGTCTATGGCTGGACCCGCTGTATGGAAAATAAAACCCCGGCTGATCTCGGACTTGAATCATACGTCAATCCCGACGTACCGACGGTTTTCTTTGCCCAATCATTCTGCGCCAAAACCGCCCTGGCAAAATTTCTGGCCGATCATCATCCGCAGGGACTCTATCTTGACTGCAATGTCACCGCCGGTTCCAGCGCCCGGGCAAAAATCGAGGCGTTTTTTGAACTCTCACAACCCTCTTTTTCAGTGGACCGGAAAAAAGGATAAACTGCCATGCATTGGCGACACAACAATAACACCGCTACGCTGGTATAAAAATCAATAAGTTACGATATAAATACTGCGCAATTTTATTTTAGGATAAAAATACAAAAATGCTGTTGGCCGATTTCGGAACATCATACTGCAAAATCCTGAATACAGAGACACGCCAGGGACCGGAGATCATTGCCACCCGTGACCTTGATGCCGGGTTCATTGCGGATCTGGCCACAGGACATAATGCGGCTCGCAGAAGCAAGCATAGTGTCAACGAATTGACGGCCCTTGCCCGAGGCGGCGAAGAGATCATAGGAGGTGAGGATTTTGTTCTTCTGGACTGCGGTAGCCGGGACATTAAATTTGTCCGCTACAGCGAAGGGCGGGTGGTGGATATGGGCTGGAATGCGGAGTGCGGGGCCTCGATGGGATTTACCATCGAGCTGCTGGCCAAATATTACGATTTAGATTATGCGAAAATACCAATACCGGACACGGGATTTTCCATCACCTGCGGCGTACTGGGCATGAGCAATATTTTTGATGCCGTGATTTCAGGGCTGTCGGAAACCGAAGCGGTGGCGAAGTTTGTTCGAGGCATTGCCCGCAATGCCTACCGTTTTGCCGGCTCTCCAGAGCGGCTCTACCTCTCCGGCGGTCTCTGTGACAATCCACTCTTTGTCGGCAGCTTCCCCTGCAATGTCATTTCACTTGGCAGATTCGTATTACTGGAAGGCCTGCAGGTATCTTGATACTGTCTATCCAGTGATTTAGTTCAAGGTCAAGGACTACGATAAAAATGTGCACAGAAATCATGCCGTCAGCGTGGTGTCTGTGCATATTTTTGGATCATGACACAGAAATTGGGCGAAAAAACCATTTCCGGACAACCATTCGCTAATCCGATTCGGCAGGCCTATTTCTGATTTGTCTTCATTTTTCTTTTCTTCTTCTTTTTTGCCTTCTTTTGCGCTTTTTTCTTACATTTTTCCTTGATCAGCAGGGGGCATTTGCTGCAGTGCTTTCCCTTTTTCAGATATTTCCCACAACATTTCTTTTTTCCTTTCTTTTTGTCTTTTTTCTTTCCCATACCCACCATTCCTCAACCCGCCATCCGAGATGGCGGGTTAGTGTGAGGGTCCCGGAAAAAAATAATTATCCCATTCTGTTTGTCTTTTACTCCAGCTTCTGCGTTATAAAAATGCTTACATATCAGCAATATGCGCCCATTTTTACGTCTTGAATCTGAAGCAAAATCCAGCGCATTACGAAATAATTATTTGATTCCGTGACCCTTACTTCCTGTATTCAGAATTTCGGCAAGAAGGTCTCAGCATCCTTCCAGCTTTTATTTCGTCTTTTTCACTTTTTCTTTTGCGGTCTTCACAGCCGAAACTTTTTTCCCTGGCGTGGTAATATCCAGCAGTTCCACCTGGAAAATCAACATGGAGCCGGGCTCAATCACCGGTGGCGCACCCCGATCACCATAGGCAAGATCGGGCGGCAGATAAATCTCATAGGTGGAACCGACATTCATCAATTGCAACGCCTCCTGCCAGCCGGCAATCACCTGGCCGACCTGGAACACGGCGGGTTCATGGCGTTTATAGGAACTGTCAAATTCTTTACCGTTTAACAGGGTACCCCTGTAATTCACCTTGACCATATCCTTCAGGCCGGGTTTCTTCCCCTTGCCCTGTTTTATCACCTTGTACTGCAAACCTGACTTGGTGACTTTCACGCCCTTTTTCTTTTTATTTTCAGCCAAAAATTTTTCTGCGGCATCCCTATTTTTCTTCACCATGGCCACGGTTTTCTTGATCTGCTTTTCCTGTTGTCTGGTCGCAAATTTTTTCTGCACCGCAGCTGCTTCTTCCGCAGTCATCAATGGCTTCTTGCCGGTGTAGGCATCGGAAATACCATGCTGAAGAACGGTTAAATCGAAATTCTCGCCTAATCCCTTAAAATAGGCGCCAAGATCCAATCCCATGGCATAACTGAGCTTTTGCTGTTCATTCTTGAACTCACTCGCCTTATCCGCCGAGATGGCCGTTGAGGCCACGAGCAGGACCAGGAAAATTCCAAGACCAATTTTCTGCATTTTGTGCTCCTTGTCATAAAGGCTTTTAAGTACCCCATAAGTAACGTCATGTAACCATGGGAAAAAATACATCTTTTTAACAGAGAAAAAACGATCATAAAACAACCACGGTTATGCCGGGATTATGCCGATTCAAATCCCTATGGGTTGTCAGGGTCGGGAAGCGCCTGAGAAGCTGACGACCAGGCCCGGAACGGGTGCTGAATTCCTCTCCGGCCACAACCTCTTTGACCCGCCGTTTGTGTTTATAATACTGTAATTGGCGACGTACCGCATCTTTTATCGCCCCACCCCTACCGCTGGATCCATACCCATGAATCAGTGTCAGCAGGCGAAACCCCTGCCTGTCGGAGGTTTCAAGTTCATTCTCCAGCCGAACCAGGGCCTGGGCCACGGTCGGCAGACCTCGTTCCAGGTTAATCAGCCGGTGCTTATCACCCTGTCTGCGGACAACCGGTTTGTCAATGCCGGCCCCGCAATAGGGGCAGGTGGTCATCTGCAGATCAAATTCATTGCCGCAAACCTCACAGATTATCATGCCCCCATACCACCTTACTGTCTGCGCACCTCAATGACTTCCGGTATCTGCTGCAGATGCCTTTGCAACTGCCGCAGATGCTGCAAATCGGCCACTTCTACAACAACACCGAGCTGGGCCACATTGTCCGTCGTTGTTCGAGCCTTAAATTCCACAATATCGGCATCACCAGCGGAAATCGCGCTACTGATCTCCGCCAGGATAGTGCGCCTGTTCTCGGCCCGGATCCGCAATTCGGCCCGATGTCTGGTCTTACCGGTAGATGACCAGGTCACCGGCAGACGGCGCTGTGGATCGGTGGCCAGCAGATTAGGGCAATCCGCCTTATGAATGGAAATGCCGGAACCCGTAGTAATAAAGCCCATAATTTCATCACCGGGAACCGGCTTGCAACACTGACTCACCTTGACAAGCATGTCATCAATGCCTTCAATATCTATGCCTTCCCGGGGAATGGATTTTTCTGCAGGTTCCTCTTCACGAATGATCTTTTCCAGCAGCTCGTCCTGACGCTTCCGGTTTTCCTCTTCCCGCACCTCTTCAGGTTCCAGGGCCCGGAGCAGTTGCCGCAGGCTGATTTTACCGGAACCAACTTTTGCCAGCATGTCATCGAGGCTGTTACAGCGAAGTTTTTTCAACAACAGTCGGATTTGACCGGATTTAATGAGCTTTTTTAAGGTGACCTCATGCTTTTTCAGCTCACGTTCACAGATCTCACGACCAAGCTTCAGGGCCCGTTCCTTTTCTTCGCGTCTGAGCCAGTGGCGAATCCTGGT
>WGCP01000278.1 GCA_015493715.1 Desulfobulbaceae bacterium | reverse complement strand
GGCACCCCCGTTTAGCAAAAATCGCCGATGACCTAGGCATCACACTCTTTTCTGCCCCATTTGACCTTACGTCTGTAGATTTTCTTGAAGAGATGAATGTCCCTGCCTATAAGATTGCGTCCTATGAGTTGATTGAGCTTCGGCTCATAGAGAAAGTCGCCGCAACAGGAAAGCCTGTAATTATGTCCACAGGGGAAGCCACCCTTGCGGAAATAGACGAAGCGGTTCGTACTGCTCTGAATGCCGGGGCGGGAGGGGTGGTTTTACTTAAATGCACCAGTGCTTATCCGGCCCCTCCCGAAGAGATGAATTTAAGGACAATACCCCATCTTCAACAATCTTTTGGTGTCCCTGTCGGTCTTTCCGATCATAGTCTGGGCATTGGCGCTTCAATTGCGGCTATTGTCCTTGGTGCCTCAGTGATTGAAAAGCATTTTACCTTGGATGATGATCTAAAGACGCCGGATAGTTTTTTTTCCATGGGACCGGCAGAGTTCAAAAGTATGGTGAAGGAAATCCGTTGTACGGAGAAAAGTTTAGGTGGGGTGAAGTATGCCACCTTACCGAATTCGTCGAGGCGTTCTCTTTATGCGATCCGCGATATTAAGCCCGGAGAGCATTTTTCGAGAACAAATGTGCAGAGCCTCCGACCGGGAAGTGGCGGATTGTTGCCCCGTTTCTATCCACTTATTGAAGGAAGAAGAGCTTTGGTTGATATTAGAAAGGGCACGGCAATCCTATGGGAGCATGTGGGATCTTGATATCTCATATCCATGAGGATTAAGGGGATTCGGAATAAAGATTAACTGGGTATCCACTTGTCTCCAGTAACCACAACATGTAGTATATCCTCAATGAGCATTCTGGAGGAGGATATTTGTTGGAGCAAGAAGATTACCCGGAAGACTTTGAGCAATTTATTCTTGAGCTAACTCGTTCACCATGAGGTCGGAAACAGCCTCAATGACTTTTTCAATTTCGGCACTGGTCAAGGCTGGGAATATGGGCAGACTTATGATTTTTTCATACATCTGTTCTGCAACCGGGCAATCCCCTCGGTTTGTCTGGAATTTCCGTTGATACAGGGGCTGCAGGTGGACTGGAAAATAATGAACCGCTGCCCTGATTCCTCTTTTTGCCAGCCCCTGAAATAAATCCGCCCGCTTGGCTGCAGGTTTTTCTTTGTTAATCGTCAACACATAGAGATGGTAGGCATGTTCCATATTGGGACCGACCGTTAGCGGGCTGACCCCAGGCAATGCAGAAAAGCCGGCGTCGTAAACGGCAGCAATTTCCTGTCGGCGCCGTACCCATTGTGTCGCTTTGTTTAACTGACTGATTCCCAGAGCACATTGGATATCAGACATCCGGTAATTGAAACCAAGTTCGTGGATTTCATAGTGCCAGGTGCCATTTTTTCGGCGAGCATGATGATCGGTAACCATGCCATGGTTACGAAACGCACGCATTCTCTCCGCAATCACGGGATTATTGGTGACCGCCATGCCTCCTTCACCGGTTGTAATATGCTTTACCGGATGAAAGCTGAAGACGGTTATATCTGCTATGCTGCCGACCGGTTTTCCGTCGTAGCCGGCTCCCAAAGCATGGCAACTGTCAGCGATCAGATGCAGGCCGAATTCTTCGGAAATTTCTTGTAATTTATAATAGTCACAGGGCTGACCGGCATAGTCAACAGCAAGGATAGCCTTTGTTTTTGAGGATATTTTTTTTCGTACCTGCTCGGGATTGATAAGAAGTGTGTCGGGTAACACATCAGAAAAAACCGGTTTTCCCCCGCAATAGATCACCGCATTTGCGGTAGCAACGAAAGTAATGGCCGGAACAATAACCTCGTCACCCGGTTTGATCCCGATTGCAGCTAGGGAGGTATGGAGAGCGGCTGTGCCACTGTTCACCGCCACCCCATGATCTGCAGCGACGTAATGACATAATTTGTTCTCAAATTCCGCCACCTTGGGTCCAGTAGTCAGCCAGGGTGAGCGGAGTACTTCGACAACAGCAGCTATATCCTGCTCATCAATTTGCTGTTGACCATACGGAATGTCTTTTTGAATCATCAGTTGTGTTTCCAGGTAACCTTTTGCATTTGATCTTTACTTCCTTTTTTGAAGTGCAGTTCAACTTTGCAGGGTCCCTTCACGGATACATGCCAAATACCGCGCCTTTAAGATCTGCAACCTTCAGCCATTCATCATTGGTATCGCTGGAATAGATGAAGTCCTCGGGCAAATCAACGGCTTCCTTGTAGTTACCGCTTTTCCACCATGTATTATTGGGCATGATAACATACATTCCCTTGTAACTGATCGTACTCCGCCCTTCGTTTTCATCGGTTAAGACCTCGTGCAGTTTTTCACCCGGCCTGATGCCGATGGTCTTTATTTTACATTCGGGGGCGATGGCTCTGGCAAGATCAATGATGCGCATGCTGGGGATTTTTGGAATGAAAATTTCTCCACCTTCCATATAGTGAAATCCTTTCACCACTAATTCGACGGCTTCGTCAAGAGTAATCCAGAAACGGGTCATCCTGTCATCGGTTATGGTGATTGTGCCGGTTGCCTTTTGTTGCAGGAAAAGTGGAATAACGCTGCCCCGGCTTCCAATAACGTTGCCGTAGCGGACACAGGAAAAACGGGTTCCGTTTTTTCCGGCATATGCGTTTCCCTGGATAAATAATTTATCTGAACAGAGTTTTGTGGCTCCGTAGAGGTTAACCGGGCTGACCGCTTTGTCGGTGGAAAGGGCAATGACTTTTTTGACTCCTGCATCAATTGCACCGTCAATAACGTTCTGGGCTCCATGAATGTTTGTCTTTACTGCCTCAAA
This sequence comes from Desulfobulbaceae bacterium, assembly GCA_015493715.1. Classification (GTDB taxonomy): domain Bacteria; phylum Desulfobacterota; class Desulfobulbia; order Desulfobulbales; family Desulfobulbaceae; genus DRLX01. The sequence goes on along the minus strand of WGCP01000278.1, from coordinate 1,578 downwards.
AGGATTGTATTCGCAGGCGGGGACCTGCTTAAGCGCTGCGGCATGGATGACCAGGTCAACGTCCTTCATTGCCCTTTGCAGACGTCGGCCATCCCGCACATCACCAATGAAAAAACGTAACCTTGAATCATCTTTGAATTCAATTCGCATTTCATGCTGTTTTAATTCATCCCGACTGTAGATGCGGATAACTTCGGGTTGATATTTTTCAAGCATTAATCGGCAGAAATGCCTGCCGAAAGATCCGGTACCGCCGGTGACCAGGATCTTCTTATTTTTCCACTCTTGTAAAATATTTCCTGTGATTGTCTGCTGCAGTAGTTTGTCTGATTGGCCGGTATGTAGTGTTTTTTTCATGAAAATGAATGAATTTATGGAATTATTTGTCAATATCCGAAATTCGGCAATGTCCAGTCATGGGGCAATGATGTTAGTATGTTAAGTATCTCGCATCAAGAATTAAAAAGCAAGGTTTTTTAATGTATTCAGAAGGTTGTGGGGTAAAGCTTCATGATGCCTGGCTAGATAAACGAAAAATTTTGGCTTCCAGGTTACTGTAGGAATAATTATTACAAATTGACCATTTGGGGCGATCTGGGAATTGGCTTAATGGAGGGTAAAAAGGAACCGGTAAAATCGAGGCAATACGGGAAAATCTTTTATAGGCTGGAAATAGTCCTGGTTCCTTGATGTGTTGGCAAAAGGGATATTACGGTGTCAGGGTGCCTGATTTTACTGTGAGATCACTCCGGCAGCATGCTGGAATACCGCATGTTAGCGGGGAATTAAGAAATTTTGATTCCCTTGTTTTTTAAGAAATTTTGCGAATTTTTTCTGGATTTTGGGAAGTTTCCACATCTTGGTTACCATGGATTTGCGAGTGAGTTTGGCAAGCGTTGAAGGATTAAAATAGGCCTCCGCATTGTCAACACTAAGCACAAAGGGCGGCTTGCCTTCACTTGCCAGGATATAACTCATGAGCAGGGCGCCTGTTCGATGATTACCCTCGAAAAAGAGTTGCGGCTGACTTATGAGGTAAATGTAAACCGCCGCCGCCTTTTTCCAGGCGGATTTATTCCGCCATTTATTGTAAACTGAGACTACCTTGCCGATGTTGCATTCTTTCTGACCATAAAAACGGTCGGTTGTGGCGGTGACATGCTGATGAAATTCTTTTCGTGTTTTGAGATCACCGCCACAGAGAACAATGTGATTGAGTTCCAGTATATGATGCAGGCCCCGGCGATGGAGCAGGGGGACATTTTTTCCGAGCAGCCGGTCAATATACGTGTAGCCGAGCAACATATTCTCGATAATTATGTCTTCGAGTGGATCCCGTTGGACATCGAGTTTTTCATTGATACTTGTGAAATTGCGTTGAACATTACGCAAAGAACGTTGGATTTCCGGTAAATTCAGGCTGTAGCTTTTGCTCATCGTTTAAATATCCATAGCCGGGCATATTTCACAAGCGATTTGCTGCAAGGCCCGAAAACACCATGCCTGTTGCAATGGTTCTCTTTGGCAAAATGACCTGTTAATGGACAGACACTAACTGAACTGGCCGCTGAGATACTC
>WGCP01000277.1 GCA_015493715.1 Desulfobulbaceae bacterium | reverse complement strand
TCTGATACCGATTCCATGGCAGCCGGGGGAAAGGCAAGGTATGTGGCCTGGTAGTCGCTGCCGCTTCGGGTGGTTCCCACAGGTGAGCCGTTCATCTGCAGGATGGTTGTTGCCGAACCGGGATTCAAGGTATAGGTGTGGTCACCACGACCGACCGGAGGATCCAGCAAGGCTTCGCCAAAACCAGCGAGCAGACTAATCCCGGTAATGTTTTGCGTTTCCGTGTAGCCGCCCATGGAGTTTATGCCAAGATAGTCTTTCATCAGCGATGAGGCCACCGGCCAGGCATGATATAAATGGCTGCTGAACAACAGGGTGGCATCTCCGGTAGTATCAAGCCAGTTTGCCAGGGCGGCTTCACCGGCGGCGGTTAGGTTGGCCGATCCAATATCCGCATACCCGGTGTCCCAGATAATTGTCTGATATCGATTTAAAACGGTAATGTCCGGCTCAAGGTTGCCGCTTCCGGTATCCCAGATATCATAACGCCTTCCAAGGGAAAACAGGGCGCCATCATAGCCGTTCCGGCTCCAGCTTTTTTCCGGATCGGCATCGTCTTCAATAAATAGTATCGTTGCCCCCGGACGGCAGAAGGAGGGTTGGCCGCTTCCCTGGTAGCCGGCGCTTACCCCGGCATTCTGCATGATGGTCAAGGCATCCTGCGGCCAGTTTCCGGCCTGGACAATGGTTGTGTTTCCGATGACGTTGCTCAGTCCCTGGTTAACAAAATGCCCGTTATCCGTGAAGTTATCGGTAGCGGTATTGTTATCGCCGTTATGAATGAACAACCATGAATCGCCGGTGTGTGATATGACATTATCATGGATCAGGTAGCCGCCTGTCCCCTCGTCCGGGTAGATTGCGCCATGGGAATGGGGTTGCCGACACAGGTAATTATAGCTGATTTCAGAGCCCGGCTGTGAACTGAGGGTGTACACGCCACCGCCGTCATGCAGGGTATGCATGTAATCTTCTATCCGGTTTGCCCGGATGATATTGTCTCCGGCAGAGGAATCCATCCCCCATCCCCAGCCGATGGATATCCCGGAATAGGGAAGATTCCGCAGCTCATTATGTTCAATGATCACTGATTTGACATAACCGGCAAAGATTCCCACCCCGTCGTGATACTCCCGGCCTATTTTCCGGATAAGGTTATTGCTGATCATCGAATGAGCAGAGATTGAGTTCGGATCGATGTCACCAAACTGGATTGCACTGGAAGAGATATCTTCAAAACGGTTGCCGATGATCTGGATCTCCGTGCTGTTCTCTGCAACAGTCAACCCTGCCCCGCCGAGATGGACAAAGGTATTGCCGGTAAATGTTATGGCGGAGCCGTGGGTAACCTGGACGGCGGCAGGTGTTTTTTCAAGAGATCCAACCGCACCGATGAAATGAAATCCCGCCTGCAGGTCGGCATAGCCATTGGGGCCTGAAGATGTCAGCCAGGTGGTTTGGGCAAAGGTAATCCCGGAAAAAAGGATATTTTTTACAGGCGCAGGGCCGGTGCCGTGGACGGACACAAGTGTCTGCAGGCGTGGATAGATAAAGATCTCCTGATCCGGGTTTTCATTGGAAGCGGATTTGTAATACAGATAACCGGAATGGTGGTCAAGGTACCATTCGCCTGATTCATCAAGCAGTTCATAACTGTTTTCAATCCATGCGACTTTCGTAAAGCCGTCATCGGGCTGATATGCTCCACTTGAATTTGTCCAGCAGGGATTCTGCAGGCTCATGCTGGTGCCGGAGATTCCTGCAACCGGGCAGCGAAAGCTGCGCCACTCGTTAAAACCGACGATTTCGATATCCTGTTGATTACCCCATCCCTGCATGAGCGGGTCAATGTCGGAAAACCCGTCCGCATTTGGGCTATAGCCGTCAGGATTGTCCTCACTGCGGGCTCGGACGGCCCGTTTGCCGTTAACATAGAGTTGGCGAAAATTGATGCCTCTGTTGATTCGGGCACGATAGATTTCATGATTGACGTCATAAAGCGACCAGCCGGTAATAGTGGTTCCCCCACTGATGATCGGAGTTTCACCGGGATAGCTTTTGTAATGGATCGTATGACCGTTGGTGCCTGAATCGGCTGCGGATAATTCAAAGGTACTGTTGAGCCTGTAAGTGCCGCCTCGCAGATAGACGGTGATGTCTGTGGACATACCCTGGGAGCTGATCAGGGTTCGGACATGGTCTCTGGCCGTGGTTAGGGAGCAAGGTATATTTATCGTGCAATCTGTTCCAGTACCGTAAGGAGTCACGTACATAACTCCGCTATCGGGTTTAACGCCCTGATGGGCAAGAATTGCGGGTATAAAGTTTAAGATGCTTTGGAGGCGGGCATGTGCAGTTCCCGGGACCGGGATAAAAGTAAAGGTAAAGAGGGCGACAAGATGGAGGAGTCGGGAGATACGCATTTAAAGTTTGGGTATGCCGGTTCCCGGACCCATTACCCCAGGAGCTCTAATCCGTTTTCCCGTACGATCCGGTTGAACAAGGTGGCGTCCAGGCCGAGTTTGGACAGCATCTTTAAGGTTGTTGCCTGGTCGGCCCAGGGAGAATCGGTCCCGAAGAGGATAAATTCCGGGGGATGGTTTTCAATCAGTTCGCGTAGGCGGATTTGATCGAGAAAGTCCAGGGCAAAGGAGATTTCCATGTAGATGGGTTTGCCGGTGAGCAGTTTGCGCACGTCGGTCCATTCATCCCAGCCGCCGAGATGGGTGGTGATCAACCGCAGTTCGGGAACCTCCCGGACAACGTTGAGGATGCGTTCCGGGTCGGCCCGTCGTATCCTGGGATAGCCGATATCATAGCCTGTATGCATCACCAGGAGAAGGTCAAGTTCGCTGATCCGTCGATACAGATCCATGAGTTGCGGATCATCAAGAAAAAAATCCTGGTAATAGGGGTGCATCTTCAAACCAATAAATCCTTGCTCCTTTATCTGCTGAAGATGAGCAAATGCCTCCGGATCCATTGGATGAACGGAGGGCAGGGGAATGATGCGCTCGCTGCGGATTGATTGCGACCAGTCAAGAATTGGTTGGAACTGTTCCGGCCTGGTGGCGATTGAACAGACGACGGATCGTTCAATACCGGCCCGGTCCATGGAGCTGAGTAAATCGTCAACGGTACCATCAAGATAGGCCTTGACGTTTCCCTTTTTTTCCAGGGCCTGGATGGCCATCGGCGCAATCTGGTCGGGAAATGCGTGGGTATGAAAATCTATGTATTCCGCCATCCGTTCTCCGTTTTTCGTTATCAATCATCAATCAATACAACAGCCATAACCCCGTCTGCAGAAGCAACAGGGCATACAGCCCGGCGGCGACATCATCAAGCATGATGCCCAGGCCTCCATGGATATGGGAATCAAGCCAGCCCACCGGGAATGGTTTCAGTATATCAAAAAAACGGAAGAAGACAAAACCAAGAATGATAAACAGGGGATGAAGCGGTCCGGCGGCCAGGGCAATCATCTGGCCGACGACTTCGTCAATGACAACCAGTCCGGGATCCGGGCGATCAACAATTTTTTCTGCAGCGCCTGCGGCAATGGTACCGACGATGAAGAGTCCTGCGACGACCAGGCCGTAATGGGCAAGGGAAAGACGATGGAAAAAAAACCAGAGGAGAACGCCGACCAGGGAACCGCAGGTTCCCGGAGCTTTGGGAAAATATCCGCTGCCGCCGCCGGTGGCAATGGCCATATAGAGTCTATCCATTTTGTACTTCTCCAATGGCGGGGGAGCGTTTACTGCTCTTTCCCGTCGTCTGCACGGCGTTTTGGGCTGTGGTGATAAAATTCATTATAGATGCGTTGAATGGGAAGGTTGTGTTGTCGGGCAAGTTTGCGGCAGCTTTCATACTCCGGGGTAACTACCGGTCCCTGCGGCGTGATGATTTTTTTTCCCTCGATTACTCCGAGCGGGGTCGTCACCGCAACCTTTGTCCGGGGCAGTGTCATTCGCTGCTGCCGGCAAAAGTGCAGGCCAATGGCTGAGGTTTCGGTAAGTATGATCTGCTTGAGGTTCAATGCGTCGACAGGTGCGCTGATGACCTTAAGCGCAAATCCGGGTCGTCCTTTTTTCATCTGGATGGGAGTCAGGCTGACGTCAAGGGCTCCGGCCGCCATGAGTTGTTCGCTGACATGGGGCCATGTTTCGCTGTTCCAGTCATCAAGATGGGTTTCTTGGATCTCAACCTCGTCGGCTTCACAAACCCGGTGTCCGTGCCCGCAACAAAGTCGGAGAAGGTTTGGGCAGCCATCTTCCCGTTCCCGGTTGCCCGCCCCATAGCCGGTTGTCTGCAGGGTCATGGCCGGCATGGGACCAAAATCATCGGCCAGCTCCCTGACCAATGCCGCACCGGTGGGGGTGACCAGTTCCATGTTGAGTTCAACGCCATACATGGGAACATCCTGTAACAAGGCACAGACTGCAGGGGCTGGTAAGGGGATGGTTCCATGCTCGCAAATGGTTAAACCATTAGAAACCGGCAGTGGCGAACAGTATATCCGGTCAATATGCAGGAGTTCAAAGCCTGCCACCGTTCCAACGATATCTATCAGCGCATCAACTGCGCCTACTTCATGAAAATGGACCTGTTCCGGGGTTGTGCCGTGGACGGTTGCCTCGGCCCTGGCCAACCGGGTAAAAACGGCCAGGGATTTTATTTTAATGGAATCGGGCAGGTCGGAGGCAGCAAGAATGTCGGCCAGGTCGGACAGGTGGCGATGCGGCTGCCGGCCTTCAACTTCGACCGTAACCAGAGAGGCGGCAAGGCCATTAATTATGGTCTGTTGAACATGAAGGCGATATCCGGAGACGGGAAGGGCGCTGAGTGTTTTTCGTAAATCGTTTTCGGGAAGGCCGCAGTCAAGCAGGGCTCCCAGGAGCATATTGCCGCTGACTCCGGAAAAGCAGTCGAGATAGGCGGTGTTCATCAGGTAAACGTGTCACCGGCAGAGAGGGAGCCGCCGCAGAGCCAAGCAGCTACAGTCATCCGTTTTTTTCCTTCGGGCTGGATTTCATGCACAAGAAGAGCACCTCGGCCGGTGGCGATCAACAGCCCATGTTTATCTGCCCTGCATATAGTACCCGGTGCTTCTTTGCCGTCATATTCAACGGCCTCGGGACAAAAGAAACGAAAACGCCTGCCTTCATAAAATCCATAGGCGGAGGGCCAAGGGTCAAGTCCCCGAATAAGGCAATGCAACTCTTTGGTAGGCTTGTTCCAGTCGATATGTCCCTGTTCCTTGTTTAGCATGGGCGCTTCACAGGCCAGGGAATCCTCCTGTTTGACAGGCGGCAGTTTATCCTGCTTCAGCAGGGTGATAGCCTCAAGGAGAGTTTTGCCGCCCAGTTCGGCCATTTTGTCAAAAAGGGTCCCGGCAGTATCCGAGTCCGTGATGGCAAGAGTTGCCTGCAGCAGGATATCTCCGGTATCCATGCCCTCATCCATCTGCATGATGGTGATGCCTGTTTCCTTTTCACCGTTGATCAGTGCCCATTGGATCGGCGCGGCCCCTCGATATTTCGGCAACAGGGATCCGTGTACATTGATAGTACCCATGGGGGGCAGATTGAGCAGATTACCGGGGAGAATTTTGCCGTAGGCGGCAACGATAATCAAATCCGGGGTAAGGGCGCGTACCTCTTCAAGAAAGGCGTCTGTGCGAATATTGGTCGGTTGAAGAACAGGGATCTTGGCCTCCTGGGCAATTACCTTGGTCGGCGGCGGCAGCAGTTTTTTGCCGCGCCCCCGTTTCCGGTCCGGCTGACAGACAACAGCGATGACCGTGTCCGGACCTTCGATCAATGCATTGAGCACGGGTACCGCAAAATCAGGGGTACCCATGAAGAGAATACGTAGAGGTTTCATTCCCGCGCCTTGAGGATTTTTTTCAGTTTTCGTTTATAGAGATTACGTTTCAACGTGCTGAGATGATCGATGAACAGGGTTCCGTGCAGATGATCCACCTCATGCTGCACAATTCGGGCAAATCGGTCCTCGGCATCAAAGGAAATGGGCTTTCCATTAAGATCCAGAGCCTCAATATGGATTTTCTGAAATCGCTCTACCTTGGCCTCGTATTCAAGCACGCTCAAACAGCCCTCTTCGCCGACGACGCAGCCCACTCCCTCGGAAATGACAGGATTGATAAGGGCGATGAATTCCTTTTCTTCTTCGTCTTTGCTGATATCAACGACAACGATCTGCTTGAGCACCCCTATCTGGTTGGCTGCCAGGCCGACACCCGGGGCTTTGTACATAGTCTCGCTCATATCGGTCGCAAGTTGTTTCAGGGCCTCGTCAAACACGGTAATCGGCTGAGCCTGTTTTCTCAGGACCGGTTCCGGATATG
>WGCP01000276.1 GCA_015493715.1 Desulfobulbaceae bacterium | reverse complement strand
GGCTCATTTTTCGTTCTATGATCTCCTCTCTTGTCAGTCTCCTTTTCTCCGGTATATTTGTCGCTTCTGCCATCACTCTTGCTTTTTCCTCTTGCGTTGTTTTTTCCGGATCGACAGCCATGGTTATTTTCTCCTTTACTTGCCAATTATCCGCTGGTTTTTATTGATTTTGTATCGCCGCCAATGGTCAAGAACATAAACCGATCCGTAGGGAACTACCGATGATACGAGTATGATCAAAGAACAATGAATAACCACCGGCATCATATGGGGAAGTATTGCCAGATAATCGGAATACATTTTCCGGGGATTCTCAAAATGCCTGGCCACAGCCCATACCCGCTCCAGGGTGCTGAGTTTAAACAGTATGTAATAGGCAATATAGATAGAGCCCGCCTTGGCCACGAGCAGTGTTGCCCGGCCGACAAAAAGAGAATTAACGGCCTTTCTCGTCAGATTACCGATATAATATCTGCTGATATAAATACACAAAAGGGTGTTGATAATTACCGGCAGATACGGGATCGAATTCAAGGTAACCGTCAAAAAAAGATCCGGCGTCTTAAAAACAAACGGCAACAGATAAAACGAAAAAACCGGAAAGAGCAGAATTAAAAAAAGCCCTTCCTTAAAGCCGCTGACGGCGCCGATCCTGAAAAAATCCAGCGATCCCTCCAGGGTCAGAAACTCGGCCGGTATCTCCTGTCCCTGGCCCTCGATAACATAGAACTGCTGAATTTCTGATATAGCGCTGATCAATCCCCTGGGGCGATAGGTAGTACCGTTGCCACCGGTGGTGATAATCGTGGCATTGGGGCTGTAATCATTTCTTGATGCAGGCACAATCTTTCCTCATTCCTTGTTCACAACCGGCTTTACTGATTTGAATTTCTTAAGAATGCCGGTTTTTTTTGCTCTCCATTTCCGCTATGGAGCCAAAAGACTCGGCATGAAAGGGGGTATAAAAACCCTTCATCCTGCTGCCGCCGTTTGCGATAGTGAAGTAGCCGCCAAAATACTGATCCTTGATGAACTCTCTGGCAATCACCCCATGCTCAACCCGCAGGTGATCCACCACGGTGAACAATACCCGGCGCATGGTCGGGTCATCGACGGCCATGGTGGCAATGTCCATTGCTCCCGCCTGTTCCGCCTGCTTCCTGGCAACCTCCTCAAGGGCCTTTGCCTGGAAGTAGACATAGCCCTCAGGCATGGAAAAGGCCATGAACCGCCGACCTGCCAACCGGTTAATATAGGGTTTCAAGGCGTCCAGAAATCCTTGGGCGTCGAACCAGGTCGAGATATCGACCCTGTGTGGCGCCGCGACTTTTTTCCTGCTGATCGGTTCTTCTTCACCGTAAATGTCAGCCTGAGCCCGCCAGGCAGCGTTTGATCCCTGTGAAGAGAAGGATTTCTTTTCCGCTGCCCCAGGAGATGGAGCGGGTTCAGGCTGAACATCGTTATTATCATCGGACAGGCGCTCTACAGCCCATTCCAGTTCTTTTTGCCTTGCCAGCTGATCCGCCTTTTTCAGGGTCTGGCCCAGCAACCCTTCCGGCCGTTTATGATGCAGCTTGATCGCTCTTGCGATTTCTTTGGTACGGACGAGTTGTTTAAAGGCGGTAATCCCGGCCAAAAGACGACCGGCAGCCAACGGATGCTCACCCATGCTGTAAAGATGTCCCCTGATTGAGGGGATCTTGCCCAGGTCATGTCCCAGGGCGGCAACCAGTGTGTCCGGGATCACATGGTCGGCATCATCGTTGTGCAGAAGCTTGATGGCTTCCAGGGCCACGTTTAATGTATGATCCAGCAGGGTTGTCTTGCCAAGCAGGCTGTAGGTGTTGGAATCCCATGAGGCCTCCACGTCATCTGCTGCATTGACCACGGAAGGACAATCACCCTCCTTTTCCAAAAGCAATAAAATCCGGTAACAGGCTTCTTCCTGCAGGGGCGCCTTTCGAAAGCAGGGGGCCTGATCAATATGGGTCTGGAAAAAATCTTTTATTTTTTCATTGTGAAAGGTGTAGCTTTTCTTCTCCCTGTCGGCATCCTCCTGTTCGCACCAGATCGGGGCAAGGTCATCGATCTTTATTTCGCCTTTCTCTTTGGCCTTTGCCCACAGTTTTGACAGCTGATCCAGGGACAGGGAGATATTTAAAGGCGCCGTCACCATTTTTTGTTGTCGTCTACCTCGCCTGAAGGCAAGAAGGAGCACGACCATCAAACCGATGGTTCCGCCAAGGAGTATGCTGTTTATCAGGTCCATAACCTCAGCCCGCAGCTTTGTCCTCTTTGCCATGTCCGATATCAGGAAAGATCACCTTGATGGCGGAATCAGCTACATCAGAGGTCACTCCTCGAAACATGCCGGAATAGGTGGTAAGAAAAAACTGTCTCGGATCCATGTTCAGGATTTCCGTATGGTTGATCCGCACCTCTTCCGTCTCCCGAATGGACAGCCCACCTCCCAGGGAAATAATCGGGCTGTAGGATCTCTTTTCGCCCAGATGGGTTGAGACGTATTGAGCTGTTTTGGCATCCGGCACCCGCATGAAGAGTTTTGTGTTACAGTTATCAAGAACGGTATTGGCCCGATCCATACCGATCTCCGCGTAGAGCTGGCTGATCGACTGGCAATAGCCGTGGATATACACCCCGGCCCCGCCTGCCTTGGCAAACAGTTCTTCTATGCCCTGGTAGAGGACCGACTGCGCTTCATCTATGTGCAGGGTCAGGGGCGGCCTGATCATTTTATTGCTGGAATACCTGCGCCCGACAAAGGCCTGGATCATGGAGATGATCACTTTGCCTGCCGTATAGGCTGCCCTTTTGGTCAAGAGCGAGCCTAACTGCACGACCATGATGACGCCTTCTCCCTGCTCAAGACGGTCAATGAAACGGTTTTCATCACCATTGCCGATGATTCTGCCCACATTGCCGGAAGTCAGCTCCGTCAATGCTACCCGCAGGGAGCTTGCCACCTTGGAATAATAGTCGGCCGGGGTGGTGAGGATTTTTTCCATATCCATGATGAGTTGCCGGGCCTGGGGCGTATCAATGTAATCAAGTCTGTTTTTCAGTTTTTCCAGATCACCGTGACTGATATGGTTTTTGATATCATTGAGGTTAAAGGATGGTTTTTTCCCGGCATCATCAGCCAGCATAATCAGTGCCTGGACCACGATAAGAGACACCTCATAGGCTATCCCGAAGAAATAGGGCTCCCTGCCGATTGCCACCCCGGCCGTGATATGGGCCACCAGTTCCTCAATCATGTAATAGGACGACAAAGGATCAAGGAGAGCGCTGTACTCGGGGAAAACAGGGGTAATCAGGATGAGTTCATTCTCCCGTTCCGCATCAAAGGCCACGCTGACAATTTTTGAGAACAGGTCTATGTCGCCCTTGGGATCAATGGCGACAACCGAATAGCCTTTGCGTATATCCTGTTCAATGATGTTTTCCATGGCCCTGGTCTTGCCCACCCTCGTGGTGCCGAAGCACCATAGATGGCCCTTGCGAAAGCTGTCGGGATAGCCAAGCGGCACAATCTGATCAGGATGATCCAGGTGCACTCCACGGCCAAGATGGGTCCAGAGGTCCGGTATTTTCTCTTCCGGCATCACGTTCAGCAACCCTTGGTGACTTTGACCTGGATATGTTCGTTCAACTCCCGGGATGCGGCCAGGATGATCTTTTTCGGCAGGAATGTTGTCGATTCCACAAAGCTCTTGTGGCCGACATAACGGGCCAGGCAATGAATCCTTATATTTTTGTTCTCCATCCGGCTTTGCAGCAATTTCTCCACCAGTGTTTTGGATACTCTGTCTATTCCTATCTTGACCCGGGGGGTGTTTTTTAAAAGGACAGCTTCAACCCTGCGCAGGTGAAAGGCCCGTCGTTGGCCGACGGTGAGCATATCCCGTTCATGGAGCCCGAGATGGTTACCGGGACAGACCGCTATCACAGGAGTTCCGGGTTCAATTTCGATCTCGACATATAGGCTGCCATCGTTATTCTTCTTGATGATCTCACCCCATTGCAGCTGGTGTTCTTTTTTCTTATAACGGGCCACTTCCTCTAAACATGCCGCTTTTCCCAGGTTCAAATCCAGGATATGTTTAATGGTGTTCCAGCCCCGCATCGTGGTTAATGTGACCGGCACTTGTCGCATCATTCCTGATTGTCCGTGATAAGCAATAGCCTGCAGCTGATCATCACTGAACAGGGCAACGACATTCTGCCCATGCCACTGTGAGAGCATGGAAGAAAAAGTTTTTTCGATTTCAGCTATCACCTGGCCTCGGCTCAGGCCGTATTTATCGACAAATGAACGGATTATTTCCTGGTAGGCAGTTTCCATTGTATCTTCCCCTCCTACTTACACTTTCCCGGAGCCGGTACTTTTTTTGAATATTTTCTCCCAGGAAATGGGAAAAAATGATGAAAGGATGGTGATTGAGTTGCCTTTACCGAATAAGCGTTTTAGTCTCAGCCCTCATGGACGTCTGAATGATTTCAAGGGAAATGACAGGCAACAGAAACAACACTTTTTAAGGGAAAATAAGATGGAACTTTCAGGGAATCAGGCAGCGCTTATTCTTGGCGCTTCTAAAGATGGCGAGATATCCGTGGATGTGGCAGGATCGGATCTGGATGGACTGCCGGGGGCGTTATGTCAGGCGATTGCAGTCAAGCTTATGGAAGATGAGAATTTTCAGGCTGAGTTGATGGGTATAGTGGAAGATCAGGAGGGGTGAGATAGTCTACTTGTATCATGGGCCAAAATAAGAACCACAGACCTGATCCCGACGACGATCTTGATGATGAAATCACCAGCGATGAAATACGTAGAATTTTCAGGAACCATCCCCGTGATTACATCGCAAAGCTTGAAGAAATCGGTTTCATCTATCACGATGACGATACCGATCACGAGGAACAGGAGGAGGCGGACGCAAGGCCTCTCAATACCAATCAGGAGTATTTAGTCAGCTTTTTTGACGGTGATATTCTCTTGTCCGAAAAAACCGTTGAAATTTTCCTCGAAGAACGAAGAAGCCGTAAACCAAACTTTCCCCTGATAAGAAAATATTTCAAGCAGGCGAACAAAAATCTCCTGGCAATGCTGTCGGACGGGCTTCACCGCTATCCCGTCAGCACTGAACTCCTTTCCGATCTGGCCTTTTTTCACGAGACCCAAAACATTCTCAGCACTCTGATTGACCACTACACGGCAGCCTGTGAAAAGCAACAGAACCTGGAAGTATTTTCAGAGCTGGCACTGAATTTCTATTATGCCACCCTTCCGGACGGATACGATGCGCTGCAGGCATTGAAAGAAAAGTATCCTCCGGGGACGACGAAACGCGGCGTTCTCGATTTTTTAAGCGAGATGGAAAACAACCGGGATAGTGACGCCGACACTGATGTCCAATTTTAACCAAATTCCTTTCGGATGAAATCAAGGGCTGTCACAATAGATAAAGATGGCAATGCAGTGAAATAAGGCCGTTGTCCTGTGTGACTAAGTAGCAAGAAAACCAATCTTACAGTTTGAAGATGCCCGTTTAAATTGTACTTCTTTAGTCAACTCATTAAGTATATTTTCCGGGCCGAGTTCTTCCCCAAATATCCTATTTTTTCGCACAATGGTCGTAAAATCTCCTGGGGTAAGCATTGATAACTTTGTCAATTTATTTTGCCATGTTTTTTTTGAAGCGATTTCTTTACTGAAGTTTCCCGGAAAAGTTTCATGCCGCAATCCGCAAAAAGGC
>WGCP01000275.1 GCA_015493715.1 Desulfobulbaceae bacterium | reverse complement strand
GGCTAATCGGATCCTTGTATTGGAGGGGAGTCCGGTGCGGATAGCAGCAGATATTAGTCTTGCGGGCATGCCGCCCAGAGATGCCGATGATTCTGAGATTGCCGTCAACTATCCGGAGTTGCTGGATCTGCTCATGGGCGGGAAAGCGGCATGAAATTGTGGCGGGCGGCCGTCATTGCGGCAGGAATTTTGCTGGTGTGGGAGGGCGTCGTCCTGCTGACCGGCGCACCTCCTTATATCCTGCCCGGCCCTTTGCCGGTGGTCCGCGCCATCAGTAGCCATTTTTCCCTTCTGCTTCACCATCTGCAGACAACCATGATCGAGATTATTCTCGGTCTGATTCTGGGTACTATTTTCGGTATTTCCAGCGCCCTTGCCATGACCATTCTGCCCCGGCTGAAGGCCTGGATGCTGCCGTTACTGGTCATCAGCCAGGCCATTCCCGTTTTTGCCCTGGCCCCGGTGCTGGTGCTGTGGATGGGATACGGCATGGCGTCCAAGGTGGCCATGACCGTGTTGATTATATTTTTTCCCGTCTGTTCCTCCTTTTATTCAGGCATGCAGCGTATTGATCCCGATCTGCTCGAACTTGCCCGGATCATGGGGGGGACGCGGGGCGCAATCATGCGTTGGATCGTGATCCCATCGGCCCTTCCCTCGTTTGCCGCCGGGGTGCGGGTGGCGGCGGCGGTTGCTCCCATCGGAGCGATTGTCGGCGAGTGGGTCGGTTCCAGCAGCGGGCTGGGATTTTACATGCTCTACACCAACGGACGCATGCAGATAGATCTGATGTTCGCCGCCCTGGCCGTCCTGTCGGCGGCATCGCTTATTCTTTATTTTTCTATAGATTTTTTCCTGGACAAACTGGTGTTCTGGGAAACAACCAAGGAGATACCCCATGCACTGCAAACGTAGAATTTTTTATGTCGTTTTTCTTGCCTGTTTTTTTCTTGCCGGTGCGACGACCGCCCTGGCCGCTGAGAAAATCACCCTGCTGCTCGATTGGTTTGTCAATCCCGACCACGCGCCGATAATCGTCGCCCAGGAAATGGGGTATTTCGCCGATCAAGGGCTGGATGTGGAGATCAAGACCCCGGCAAACCCAAATGATCCACCGAAACTGGTGGCCGCAGGTAAGGTGGATCTTGCGGTTTCCTACCAGCAGCAGCTCCATGTCCAGGTTGATCAGGGGTTGCCGTTGGTCCGGATAGCAACGCTTGTGGCCACGCCTCTTAACACGCTGCTTGTGCGGGCGGACAGCGATATCCACACCATTGGCGATCTGAAGGGAAAGACGATCGGCTACTCCGTGGGCGGCTTTGAAACCGTGTTGCTCAAGGTTATGCTGCACAAGGCCGGACTGAAACTCTCCGATGTGAAACTGGTGAATGTCAATTTTTCTCTGACACCTTCCCTGCTCAGTAAAAAGGTGGATGCGGTCATCGGCGCTTTTCGTAACTTCGAGCTGAACCAGATGGCTATTGAAAAACATCCGGGCCGGGCTTTTTATGTGGAAGAATACGGTATTCCCGCCTATGACGAGCTTATCATCGTCGCCAACAGGGATGCGGTCAGCAAGGAAAAACTGCGAAAATTCGTCATTGCCCTTGAACGAGGCGTTCAGTACCTGGTCAATCATCCGGACAAGAGCTTTCAACTTTTTGTGAAACATCACAAGGATCTGGATGATGAGCTGAACAGACGGGCATGGGCCGATACCCTGTCCCGCTTTGCCCTGCGTCCCGGAGCTGTTGATAAACGACGTTATCTTCGTTTTGCGAACTTTTTGAAAGAACAGGGCATGATCAAGACGGTCCCACCCATAACGAAACTGGCCGTGGAACTGGACTGAGGCTACTTTGATTATTCACTCCCTGAAGGACAAAATACAGGGCTCCTGAGGGCGGAAGGCAGCAGATTTATCTCAAGAAGTTGTCCCCGCGTAAAAAAAGTTCCCTGTAAAAGGTACTCTCCCGTCATTTCAGGGACAAATTTTTTCGTGCAATATTGATGAATTATAATCGTCTGTTGCAATGAACGCAGCAGGTTTTCCCGGCTGGCGTCCACATCGGGTTGAATGGTATGCAGGATCAGCCATTTCCTGCCGACGTAGCTCCTGGTAATGCCCACATACACATGCGCATTGCCGATTCGATAGGGCGTGCTCCACATATAGAGAATAGTCCATTCCGATCCGTTGGCGTTTGGCAGGGTCAATGACCAGTTATTTATCTTGCCGTCCCAGAAAGCAGGAGCAACCGGGATTCGGGTTTTGTCTGATTTCTGTGTCAATTGCCGGAACAATGTATGTAAATCCGGCTCAGCTGCATTCTTCCAGCCTGCTTTATGCAGATGGGCCAGAAGTGTTTGATCGTCTTCGGCAACAATTTCCACGCTGATGGGCTGCTGCCGACTACCGAATATGGTTTGGGTAAACTGCAGATCTTTTGTCGTGAGCAGTTCCGATAAATCCCTGGTGAGCTGCACTGTCGGCATCTGCTTTATGGGCGCAAGTCTGGGCTGGTACACGATGGCAAAACCGACATAATAACATAATGCCAATGCCAACAGCCCTGCTCCTATGGTCTTTCTTCGTGGTGGAACCGGGGTGTGGAATACCGGATGCTTCTCGGCAGCCAGCCATTCCGTCAGGCTGACGGCGATAATCAGCCATAAGGTTCCAAT
>WGCP01000274.1 GCA_015493715.1 Desulfobulbaceae bacterium | reverse complement strand
ATTTATCCGTCACGTCGCATAACAAAAATATTGATTATGGAAAATTGGTTACGGATTACAGCAAGGAGTGAGGCGGGTTGAGGAGCTTCGTGCAAGATTGACGAAGGCCTAACTGTTAGTTGAAAACGCTACGCGAAAATCGGTGATCAAATGTTTCGGTGATCAGGCACGTCTCTACCTCAAAGGATTGTTCCAGGCAGATAAAAAAATATGGAACGAATTGAAGAGCGGGTTCCTGAAATGCAATACGAGAATCTGCAGTATTTCCTCTCTGAGGCCCGATGGGATGTGCAACCTGTGAACAAACAGATTGCCCAGGACGTTGACCGTCATCTTGGCGGACATCCCGACAGTGGCCTGTATATTGACGAGACAGGATTCCCCAAAAAGGGAAAAATGTCGGTGGGAGTACAACGTCAGTGGTGTGGTAGGCTTGGGAAAAAAGATAATTGCCAAGTCGGTGTTTTTGCCGTTCTTGGTCGAGATAAATATGCTACTGCGACAGACTATCGATTGTACCTTCCCAAAGTCTGGGTTGATGATCCTGATCGTTGTCGAAAGGCCAAGGTGTCCGAGGAACATATTGTCTTCAAGACCAAGCATGAACTTGCTCTTGAAATGGTAGTCAATGCCCGTGTCAATGGTGTGCGGTTCAACTGGGTTGGCTGTGATGGGCTGTATGGTAAAGCCCCCTGGTTTCTCCGCGAACTGAATAACATGGGGGAAACATTTGTTGCAGACGTACATTGTGACCAGCGTATTTATCTTGAAGATCCTGAACCGTATGTTCCGGATCGTCAATCAAATCGCGGCCGGAAACCAGAGAAACTCAAGGCGCGAACAAAAGCAATCCGTGTAGACAAGTGGCTTGCCGAGCAACCCGATGATGCTTGGCAACGGGTTGAAATTCGTGATAGCAGCAAAGGGATACTTCTGGTTGATGCCCTTCGCCAGAGGGTCTGGGGGTGGGATAACCAGGAATCAGATGCTCAGCAATGGGAACTGATCGTTCGACGTGAGGTCAATGCTCCTGAAAAAATCAAGTATAGTTTGACCAATGCCCCGGAAGATACAGATTTGCAACGATTGATGTACATGCAGGCGCAACGGTACTGGGTGGAACGATCCTTTCAGGACGGCAAGTCACAATGTGGCATGGGAGAATATCAAGCCAGGGGGTGGTTTGCCTGGCATCACCACATGACCCTCGTGATGTTGGCCCAGCTCTTTATGCTGGAGGAGAGACTATTGCATCAGAAAACGGTTTCCTTGCTCAGCACCTCTGATATTACGATACTTTTGAAATATTTTTTCCCTCGCAGGGATGTCAGTGAAGATGAGGTACTGAGACAACTGGAAGTCCGACACAACAAAAGACAGGCTTCTATCGACGCAGCATATCGAAAGCAGAATAAACTGCCGAATAACGGTCGGTTAATTATTTAACAAAGTAGAATTAAGGTGGAGGATCTTATGCAGCGCATGTCGGTGGATGAATGTATCGATTACCGGGCGGGCCTTGAACCGGCCATTCATCAACTGACCCGGGAGAACCTCCGATCACTGCTGGTTGTAAGAGATGGCGATATTATTGGTATCCTGCGCCTGTCTGATGTTTTTGCCGCCGTTTATCACACCATGACCGAGTCTTCTATTGGGGAGGACGAATATGAAGGCCCTTGAACGACTCTTTGAACGGATCGCCCAGCGCGTTACTATTAATTTGCGCGAGTTTGGCTTTGATGTCCACCCTTATGCCGAGCAGCTGGTTCCCTTTGAAAAATTATCGAATTTCTACGGATTCTACGGAGTTTCTTCACAACATCCTCTGGATTTCAAGTTTCTTCATTCCAATCTGGCCGGGAGCTATTTTCTCGGGAAGTGTCGAACCACAAATTCCATTGTTTACAAGAGCGATATCCGGGGAGATGAACTGAAGAAAAAAGGTGAGGTTTTCAAGGCGCAAGGTTTTCAGATTCCCCTGACCAGAGATGAGGGGATTCGCATTGAGGACAGCTTTCTCGTCAAAACCCTGGTCCATAATCACTCCCATGATCCCGAGCATCCGGAACGGTTTCCCATCTGTAATACCATCGCCTGTCGCTATTGCAATATCCATGGCTCTCCCATGGACGGCAGCTTTCTGGAACCGTTTGCCACCATTGACCTGACCACCATGAATGATTGTATTGTCGGCGCATTTTCCTATATCCAGGCGGGGGAGGTCCATCATCTCCGTATTGCTCCGGGGACAATTTGGGTGAAAAGTCCGGGCCGGTTTAATTTCCTCTATCAATATCCAAAAGACAGCCTGATACGATATGTTCAATTCGCGCCTGGCTTTCCTGCCAAGGGTCAGTTGATGAATTTTGTCCGCAAGCGCAAGGAAGACTTTCAGCGTGTTTTTGCAACGGTGAATGGTGAAGCTGGGATTACGGTTCCTGGAAGCGCTTCGGTTGATCGTTATGCCGTGATCAAATTCAAAACCAGTATCAGCGATAATGTCCTTGTGGCACAGCGGGCCTTTCTGGAAAATTCCCGGCTGGGAAAAGGGGCCAACGCGCAGGAAAACTGTTACATAATTAGTTCAAATCTGGCCGGATATGACGTGACCGCTCATGGTGCCAAGATCGTCGAGGTGGACATGGGGGAAATGGTTTTTGTCGGCTTTAACAGTTTTCTTCGCGGGCGGCCCGATGCCCGGCTGGCAATCGGCAGGGATTCAATCATTATGCCTCATACTATCATCGATAGTGACCAGCCGCTTCATATACCGGACGGTTCTTTGGTTTGGGGATTAGTAACCGGTCCGGAAGATCTTGCAAAAAACAGTATTTCCCTGGAAGAATTACGCGGTATAGAGGGAGGTTTTTCCAGGGGCAGGTTGTTTTTTGAGGGCAGTGGCTCCAATTTTGTCGATGCCTTTTGTCAACGTATCCAGCATATTCTTGAGGCAAACGGGGCATTTTATGATGGTAACTCCGGTAGAGGGCATGCCCAGAAAAATCAGAATATTTCTTTCAATACCATTCAACCGTACAGCGAAGGGGCGTTGAAGGGGATGTTTCCAACTATTGATATACTGCCATGAAAAAATATCCATTGTGCAAATTGTGCAATGCACATTTTGCACAATGGATATTTTCCTGTTTTTCCCTTTTTTCTGCTTGCTTTTCGCCTGTTTTGCTCTATACATAAAAGGTATCAGTGAAAGTTGAAGGTGCAATCAGTGTCGGTTATTTGTTGGGCCGATGTCGATTCATGGAGTTGACTGATTCATCATTGTAAAGGAGAAACTTATGTCACGCATGGTTGAGGATCAGAGAGCAGGTATTCAGGTCAGTCGTCGGGGATTTATCAAGGGGTGCACCATGGCGGCGGCGGCGCTTGGTCTTTCCGAGACCATGGTGCCCAAACTCGTGGAGGCGGCAACATCGCCGAAGCGTCCGCCGGTTGTCTGGTTGCATTTTCAGGAATGTACAGGCTGCACGGAAAGCCTGCTCAGGGCTTCCCATCCCGATATCGGCAGATTGATTCTTGATATCATTTCTCTGGATTACCATGAAACTGTGATGGCTCCATCCGGTTATCAGGCGGAAAAATCCCTGGATGACGCCATCAGCGGAAATGAGGGAAAATTCATCTGTGTAGTCGAGGGCGCTATTCCGACTAAAGACGGCGGTATTTACTGCAAGATTGCCGGCAGAACCGCCATGGATATACTGGATGATGTCGGTTCAAAAGCCGCCGCCGTCATCGCCATCGGCACCTGTGCCTCATTCGGCGGCATTCAGGCGGCCGATCCGAATCCAACCGGCGCCGTTGGGGTGACAAAACTGCTTTCGGGAACACCGGTCATCAATATTCCGGGTTGTCCGCCTAATCCCATTTCCTTTCTTGGCACGGTGCTCCATTATCTGACCTTTAAACGATTGCCCCGTACAGACCAATTGGGCAGGCCGCTTTTTGCCTATGGCCGAAAAAATCATGACCAGTGCGAACGGCGGGCCCATTTTGATGAGGGTCGTTTTGTCGAGCAGTTCGGCGATGAAGGCCACCGGCAGGGATACTGCCTCTATAAAATGGGTTGCAAGGGACCGCAGACTTTTGCCAACTGCCCGGCGGTCCGGTTTAATGATGCCGATGTCTGGCCGGTCAGTTGCGGTCATGGCTGTGTCGGCTGTACCGAGCCCGATTTCTGGGACACCATGTCGCCTTTTTACGAACGTCTTCCCGGCGTGACCATTCCCGCCGGCGGTCGGGGTATCGTTGATGCCGCCACCTCCAAGGGCAAGGTAATTTTAGGTGCGGCCGCCGGTGCGGTCGGTATTCATGCCGCCGTTGGTGTGGGTAAGAAGATTTTCGGAAATAACGAAGACGAATAACGGTCCAGGAGGAAACACACATGGCACAGCGAATTACAGTGGACCCCATCACCCGGATCGAGGGCCATTTAAGAATAGATGTGGAAGTGGAGGACGCCGCCATTACCAAGGCCTGGTCATCGGGTCAGATGTGGCGCGGTATTGAGGTGATTCTCCAGGGGCGTGATCCCCGGGATGCCTGGCTGTTTACCCAGCGTATCTGTGGCGTCTGCACCACGGTCCATGCCTTGGCGTCGGTACGCACGGTGGAAAATGCTCTGGGCATGGAAATTCCCATGAACGCCCAGTACATCCGCAACCTGGTTATGTCTCTGCATGCCCTGCATGATCATATCGTTCATTTTTATGTACTCTCCGCATTGGACTGGGTTGATGTCGTTTCCGCACTTAAGGCTGATATCAAAAAAACCGTAGCCCTGGCCGAGACGCTTTCCAACTGGCCAAACAACAGTTTTAACCGGTTCAAGGCGGTTCAGGAGAAGGTGCAGGCCATTGTTGATTCCGGTCAGCTCGGTCCTTTTGCCAACGGCTACTGGGGGCATCCGGCCATGACCCTGCCGCCCGAGGCCAATTTAATGGCGGTCTCCCATTACCTCGAGGCCCTGGATTATCAGAGAAAGGCGGACAAGGCCATTGCTATCCTTTCCGGGAAAAATCCGCATATTCAGAACTTGTCGGTGGGCGGCGTGACCGCTGTCATCAATCCGGACAATGATACCACCCTCAATATCGAACGCCTCTACTGGGTAAAACAGCTTGCCGAAGAGGTGCGTGGTTTTGTTCATCAAGTGTACCTGCCCGACGTTATCGCCATTGGCGCCCTCTATAAAGACTGGCTGGCCTATGGGGCAGGGATAACCAATTATCTGGCCGTACCCGACATGCCCCTTGATACCAGGGGTACCAGTTTTGATCTGCCCGGCGGCACCATCATCGGGGCGGACCTCAAAACGATGAAACCCATTACCGGGTTCAATGATCCCTACTTTAAAGAGAACATTGTCGAGTCCATTGCCCATTCGTGGTACAAGGGCGACTGGAGTAAACATCCGTTTAAGGAAGAGACCGTCCCGGATTACACGGATTTCCAGGACGATGGCAAATATTCATGGATCAAGGCACCCCGGTTCAAGGACATGCCTATGCAGGTGGGGCCGTTGGCCCAGGTCCTGGTCGGCTATGCCCAGGGGCACAAGTTGACCAAAAAATATGTGGATGATGCGTTGTCAAGGGTGAGTACCCTTGCCGGGGTTCAGGTCGAAGCAAGTGTGCTCCATTCCACGCCCGGTCGCCACCTGGCCCGTGCCATACGCGCCGCAATGCTTTCGGACCTTGCGCTTGAGCATTGGGATAAGCTGGTGGCAAATATCGGCACAGGTGATCTGGAGATCTTCAACAAGCCCACCTTCCCCAAGGGAGAACAGATGGGATTCGGTTTCCATGAGGCGCCACGCGGCACCCTGTCCCATTGGATCGTTATCCGGGACGGCAAGATCAAAAATTATCAGTGCGTAGTGCCCTCAACCTGGAATGCCGGCCCACGGGACGGCAAAGGTGCGCCGGGGCCGTACGAGGCATCCCTGGTCGGAAATCCCATGGCCAATCCGCAACTGCCGCTTGAGGTTTTGCGGACCATCCATTCCTTTGATCCCTGCATTGCCTGTGCGGTTCACATGCTCGATCCGCACGGCAGGGAGTTGACCAAGGTCAAGGCATTGTAGAATTTTCTCCTTTGCATAACGGATGAATTCGTAAAAAGTCCAGACAATGCTTAAAAATGGCTAAGTAAAAACACAGATATACAGGTAAGGAGCGAAGCGTAGACTCCGAGGAGTAGTCTTCTGTGGTGGGTCTTAATATACATGTAGTATGCTCACGAATCGCCACAGGACACACGACGCAGTAGGTCGAAGTTTTTACGACGCCATCATAACGGGAGGTCATTATGTTTTATGAACGTCATCAGGTATGGTCGGTGCTGCTTCGGCTTTTTCACTGGTCCTTTGTCCTGTCAATCGTCACTCTGGTAATTACCGGACTGTATATTCACTTTCCCTGGACCAATACCATGGTCATCGGCAACTCATATTTTCCGGTGGCCACCATGCGCTATATTCATTTTGTCGCCGGCTTTGTTTTTACCGCCGCTTTGCTGGTCAGGATTTATCTCCTTCTGTTTGGTAACGCTCAGGAACGATTCTGGGATTTTCTGCCGATCACGCCGCGTAATATCAAAAATTTATTTAAAACCCTGGGGCGATATCTGTATCTGAATGTTGGGCATGAGCACCGGTTGGGGCATAATGCCCTGGCAGGAATATTTTATTTTTTGACCTTTCTGGTGGCCGCCGTCCAGGTTGTCGCCGGTTTTTTCATGCTCTATCCCGAATCAGTGTTCTGGCAGAAATGGGGAACCATGCTCTTTGTTTCCCAACAGCAGGGGCGCGGAATTCACTACCTGATCATGTGGTATTTTGGTGTTTTTGCCGCCATTCATATTTATATCGTTGTCTGGAACGATATCTTTTCCCGAAACGGTCTGATTTCTTCCATCTTCAGCGGAGGTAAGTATATCTCCGAAGACTATTAACAGGAAGGGGGCAGGACGACCTGCCCCTTATTCCTTATGAATCAATCCAAAAAAATAGGCATTCTCGGCGTCGGCAACCTGTTGCTTGGCGATGAGGGATTTGGCGTCCATGTCATCAACCGCCTGCAGGAAGAATATCGCTTCCCGGCCAATGTTGAACTTCTTGACGGTGGCACCGCCGGTATCATGCTCTCTCCTTTCATCGAGGACCAGGACATCCTTTTTGTTATCGATGTAGTCAGCCTGGCTGCCGAACCTGGTTCCATTCACCTGTTTGGCCATGAAGATGTCTGCTCCGGCAATATCCAGACCCGAATGTCGCCCCATCAGGTTGGTCTGCTGGAAATTCTTGATCTTTGTCGACTTCGGGAAAAGGCCCCGCAGCGGATCGAGATGATCACCGTGGTTCCCGCCGATCTTTCTACCCGCATCGGCTTGTCCAAACCGCTTGCCCAGACAGTGGATACGGTTATTGCCCTTCTTTTCAAAAAACTCGAAAAAATAAGCATTCTTCCGAAGAGGCTTGCGGCTTGATTATTTTTCCGGCCGGAAGGGTTTTGTAAAAAAAAATAGTCAATATTCGCCATATCGCCCCCAGGGTGATTCAGTTCTAGGTTATCCCGTACGTAACTTCAATAAGTTGTCAATAAATATGGACAACGCCTCCAAAAGTTGGTATAGAGTTCATACCAGAAAACCATAAGGAGGGTCACATTTGGAGTTATCACAAATCGATTTACGT
>WGCP01000273.1 GCA_015493715.1 Desulfobulbaceae bacterium | reverse complement strand
TGAAGTATTTCCCCCTACGGTGTCAACTCCTGCCGATAACATTTGAATTCTCCTATCATTGTATTTATACTGGAGAAGATAGAGGCGCTACCTGTGCTTAATGTCAGGAATTCACCCTCACTTTCTGATGAAGAATTATAGTCTACGACAATTACCACCAAAGCTCAGAAAACTGTATTTTGTCTGCTTTAGCCACACTCAACCAGACCTGAAATTTTAAAAAAAAATCAGTGTGAATCCGTGTTCATCCGTGGTTTGCAGGTAAAGCCGTCCCGAAAAATATATGGCGCTTTCCGAACCAGTTCTGAGGATTGATGGTAATCAGATTAATCCATATAGAATCCTGTTTTTCACTGTTTTGTCGATAACTGAAAGTCCTGAAAAAGAATACTTATCCCATCCTGTTCATCTTTTGCTCCAGCTCGAACGTCATAAAAAGGATTACATATCACAGATATGTAATCCTTTTTATGTCTTGAATCCAAAGCAAAATCCGGCGCAATACGGGATAATTATTTTTTTTGTCCCTAAGCGTTCACCTTTTTCAACAACCATGCCATATTTTTACCAAGATTCCGCATGGTCTCAACGCCTTCCACATCATCGGCCACCTCCCCTTTTTCGCGGCCGACACCGATGTTCCAATAGGAAGAACCAACAATAATCATTTGGCCGATTGTAAAAAAATGATTTATGGAATCAAAGACATGAATGGCTCCACCACGGCGGCGGGCAACCACGGCGGCCCCGACTTTGCGCCGATACATATCACCGTTGGCACGGGAAACCATGCCGCAACGGTCGATAATTGCCTTGATTTCTGGACTGAGGTCGGCAAAATAGGTGGGTGAGGCTAGAATAATTCCATCGGCTGCTTCCATTTTTTCAATACAGTCATTGATACAGTCAATATCTACGGCGCAGCGCCTGTTTTTCTTTTTAAAACACTGGTAGCAGGCAATACATCCGTGCGGGTGTTTACCGGCCAGCTGGACCAGTTCGGTTTCAATCCCCTCCTTTTCCAGTTCTGCAAAGACATAGTTCACAAGCATGGTGGTATTGCCGTCTTTACGTGCGCTTCCATTAAATGCAACGACTTTCATGGATCATACCTCATCATAGTCATCAGACATGACCGCTCGCGGCAGGTCATCCAGATTAATTTTACGGGCCTCTTCGATACCGCGCTGCAGGGCTCTGCTGTTCATCTCTTCCGTACCCTTCGGCACACGCGCCAGCAATGCCTTTTCAAGATTATCGAGATCCACCTGCCCGGATAACAAGCCGACAGCGCCAAGGGCAACCATGTTGGCAACAAGTTTACGGCCGATTTCGTCCTTTGCTATATCGGTGAATGGAATGGCAATGATACGACTGGTTGGATGCTGTTCGACCAGCCCGCTGTCCACAACCAGGAGTCCATTCTGCTTGAGATCATAAAAATAGGCGTCACAGGCGGCCTGGTTCATGGCCAGCAGCAGGTCCAGTTCCAGTGCTTTTGGATAATCAATAGGCTTGGAGCTGATAACGACTTCAGCCTTGGATTTTCCTCCCCTGGCCTCAGGTCCGTAGCTCTGCGTCTGGCAGACATATTTACCGTCATAGACCCCGACTGCTTCTGCAAAAACAACGGCGGCCGTGATCAACCCCTGACCGCCGGAACCGGAAAAGCGGATTTCGTATCGATCCTCTTGTTTCTGTTGTCCCTTCATACCTTCTCCTTCAATGTTCCGGCCTTTTGACGTACTTTTTTATACTCTTCGGTGGATATCGGTAGATCACGATCAATAAGGACACCAATGGTGGTTTTGCCTTCCAGCTCTTCCGGACTCATTTGAGCGGCCCGATTCACGGTAATCGATTGCTCCTTAAAGCGTTTGAGCATGTCAACCGCACCGCCGAGTTTATTTCGCCGTCCATACTGAACATGACAATTGGAAATAACCTCAACCACGGCAAATCCTCGTTTTTCCATGGCCTGTTCAATCAGACGATCAATAAGATCGGCATGATACACCGTGGCCCGGGAGACGAAAGATGCGCCCGCTGTCACGGCAAGCTCGGCAATGGAAAAGGCATGTTCAATATGCCCATACACGGATGTAGTCGATTTGGAGCCAAAAGGGGTCGTGGGTGAATATTGGCCACCGGTCATGCCGTAAATAGAATTATTGATGATGATAGCAGTCAGATTTAAATTTCTTCGGGCGGCATGAATAAAATGATTGCCGCCGATAGCTGTTGCATCGCCATCACCCATGATAGCAACCACATTCAATTCCGGTTTGGCCAGCTTAATCCCTGTGGCAAAGGTCAAGGCACGACCGTGGGTGGTGTGCAGGGTATTGAAGTCAAGGTAGGTCGGCATCCTCCCTGAACAGCCGATCCCTGAAGCCAGGACAACATCATCCTGATCAATATCCAATCTGTAAATGGCCCGTAACAGTGCCCCCATGACGATACCGTTTCCGCAGCCCGGACACCAGACATGGGGAAATTTTTTGTTGTGACGAAGATATTTGTGGCGCAAGGCCTGTGCAGGAATAGGCATAAGAGTACCTGGGGTAAAGGAAACAAAAAAAATTACAGTTTTGTCAACTGCGCATATATCTCACGGGGTGTAATAAACTTACCGTCAATCCTGTTATATTTGACGACATTACACATCCCCTGGTTGACCCGCTGGATCTCGCGGCTCATCTGGCCGAGGTTCATTTCCGGAATCAACACGGAGCGGCATTGCCCAAGCAGCGGCGCAACAGTTCTCCGGGGAAAGGGAAACAGGGTAATTAACTGCAAAAGTCCGACCTTTATCCCCGCTTCCCTGGCCTCCTGGACCGCGCTCAAAGCCGAACGGGCCACAGCGCCATAGGCGATGACAAAGGTTTCGGCATCATCAAGAAAATATCCCTTGGTCATCTGGATATCAGAAAATCCTCGCGATATTTTTTTTGTCTGTCGAAGGTGAAACTCTTTTACCTCACGGGGTTTTTGGGTAGGAAACCCCATAACATCATGGATAAGGCCGGTGACATGATGTCGATATCCGTCCCCAAACGCAGCCATGGGGGAAACTCCTCGTGCATCGCCCTCATAGGGCTTATACCAGTCAGGCGGCACACTGGGACGAATCCTGTCGATTACCTTAATTTCACTTTTAGCGGGAAGTTCCACGCATTCTCTGGTATGGGCGACGACTTCATCGGAAAGCAGGATAACCGGAATACGGTATTTCTCCGCGATATTGAAGGCCTTGACCGTGACGGTGAATGAATCCATGACCGTTGACACGGCAAGCACGACAATCGAATGATCGCCGTGGGTTCCCCAACGGGCCATCTGCACGTCCCCCTGGGCAGGGCTGGTCGGCAGCCCCGTGGAAGGACCGCCACGCATGACATTGACAATAACGCAGGGGACCTCGGCAACGCAGGCAAATCCGAGATTTTCCTGCATCAGGGAAAAGCCGGGGCCCGAGGTTGCCGTCATTGTTTTGACGCCGGCAAGCGAGGCACCGATAATGGCGCCCATGCTTGCAATCTCGTCTTCCATCTGAATAAAGGTACCGTCCACAGCCGGAAGTTTGATGGAAAGCTGTTCCGCTATTTCAGAGGCAGGGGTAATGGGATAGCCGGCAAAAAAGCGGCAGCCTGCGGTGAGTGCGCCTTCAACAATGGCTTCGTTGCCCTGCAGAAGGTAGCGTTGTTTCGTCGGCTCAGACATCGTTCTGCCTCCTGTTACGTTTGCGATCGGAGACGGTTATCGCAAAATCAGGACAATGGATCTCGCAGAAACGACAACCGACACATTTATCCATCTCCGATATGCCCGGTTTGCCGTTTTTGTCGGCCTGAATAATTTTCTGCGGGCAAAATGCCATGCAGATGCCGCACGCTTTACACCAGTCATGATAAAAAGAAACATCGTAATGTTTCTTTTTCTTCGTTGTTGCTTTCCTGCTTTTCCGTGCACAGGATTGTTTTTTTCCGGCGCTCTTTTCAGCCATTGTGTTCCTCGAATAACGGCAAATGTTAGAATATCAGGTACATGAGTATTGTTACCCGTACAGCAATTGTTCTTTATTTCCCGGATTACATTCAACACCTAAAAAAAGCAAGGAAAACCGGAATTTTTTCAAGGTGGCCTAACGTCTATAGAGGAGGAAAGTCGTATGAAAAAGGGATTGTTGTTTAGTCTTGCCCTGGTAGCAGCCATGATGATGTGCCTGAGCCCGGCCGTGGCAAAAATAAAAAAACAGCGTGCCGCAGCTCTTGACGAGTTACTGGAAAAAAGTGATTTCCCGGAAGATCAAATGAAACTGATCATCACCGTCGGTAAACCAGCTCAGAAACTGCTCAGACATGCCGTCCGGGAAGAGGTGGATATGATAGTAATGGGGGTGAAGGCCAAGACGGAAATTATTCAGGCCTTTACCGGTTCGGTTGCGGAAAAACTTTTTCGCCGCTCACCAATTACTATTGTCTCCTATCGTGACGAAAAAATTGCCAAAAGGTTGCGTAAACGCATACAGATATAACCCACATATTTCACAAGCAATCTACTGCAAGGTCTGAAAATACCATGCCTGCTGTGTCACAGCGCAAAAAGGGTTCCTCGAAATATTTCAATATGTCTGTGGCCCTTTTCGCGCTGTTCCTCGAAGGTCTCACTTCGTTCGCTATCTGCATCCATGGCATTTTCAGACCTTTCGCGACGACCTTTGTGAAATATGCGGGTCAACACAATCATTGCCGCCCGCAACCCAAATAAAAAGGCGTATTCGCGGCTAAAGCCGCTCCTACACGTGCATCAAAACGTCAATTTTGGTAGGAACGGCTTTAGCCGTGAACAATACC
>WGCP01000272.1 GCA_015493715.1 Desulfobulbaceae bacterium | reverse complement strand
GCTTCGACTGTGCTGTTACCAAACACAGCCGCCCGGCTTCCTACATATACAACCAATAATTTATATGGTAAGCTCCTTTCAGCTTACAAGATCAGCCAGGCTTGGCCTGGCGCACCGTAAAAAGTCCAGACTATGCTTAAAGATGGCTAAGTAAAAACACAGATATACAGGTAAGCGTAGACTCCGAGGAGTAGTGCTCTGTGGCGGGTCTTAACTATACATGTAGTATGTTGAGAATCGCCACAGGACACACGACGCAGTAGATCGAAGTTTTTACGACGCCATCAAATTTCAGATTACTGATCTGGCTCTGACACGGGAATAACCGGATCAGCACAGAGATTTTTCCCTTTTTCATAACCGCGTACCCAGACCGCAAGATAGGTGTCCACATAGTCAAGCCAGGCGGCAAAACTGCGGGGATCGTCTGCGTGCCTATACATGCGGGCCGTCACCATGGCGCTGCCGGCGGCATAATGGCGGCAGTCTTCACAGTCGGTATCCGGCACGCAGCAGGCCGCGTCCCGGTCCCAGGCCAGGTTGGTCCGGTACTGGCGGAAGGAACGGCCAAGGCCGATAGCCGTGGACGGATTCATGCGGGGATAGGAACAGGAAAACAACGCGTGCAGCCCCTTTTCCTCGGTATGGACAAGAATATTATAGGGAGAAAAAAGCACTGTCTCCGGAAATTCGGCTAACAGTTCGGCCATCACCCGGCCGGTCCGGGCCAGAGTCTCGCTGGTATGGCGCAGGGGGCCGGTGTAGCCGACCGGGGCGGAAAACATGTTAAAGGTGATCTGCAACCCGTTTTTCGCCAGCAGTTCAGTCACCTCCCGGGCCTCGTCAATATTGACGGGGGAAAAGGTATAGACAAAAACAGCCCTGGGGTCGCCCCGGTAGTTCTCTATCTGCCGTACCAGCATGTCCGGCGCCTTTCTCACCGCCTGGCTGGTGGCATCATTGCCCCAGACCGAGATATGGATCCGGTAATCAATGTCCATGGGTATGGGTTTGAGCCCGTTGGAGGCAATGGCGCCGAGGGGAATGATCTGGTAGCAGGCGGCGCAGAGTTCCGGCACCAGGGAGGGCTCGGCCCCTGCCAGCACGACAAAGGTGATGCCCCGCTCCTTTTCCCCTGCAAGCAGCCGACGCCAGTCCTCGGGATTGGTATTATCGGGAGTATTCTGTTTTTCTCCGGTAAAATAATAACATCCCTCGCAACGGACATTGCAGCGACTGGTCATGTCGTAGGTGGATTCCCGCAGATAAAAATACTCGCGCACCTTTTGAAAACGCTCGCCGATAGCCGGATCACCGATGATGTCGGCAAATGTATATTGTTGTTTCCCGCCCATGCTCCGTTTACTCGCCTGCCTGCAATTTATCGTCAATATAGGCGGCAATAATACGGACCGTGGTCAGTTTGGGATAATCGTCCTCATCTATACGGATGCCGTATTCGTCCCGGAGCCTGAGGGCGATGGTGGCCAGGTCCATGGAATCAATGCCCACCTCATCGACCAGGTCCAGATCGGGATCAAAGGTTGCAGGGGTCACATCCTCAAGTTTGAGTTCATTGATGATGATTTCGGCGATTTTGGTGACGGTGGTGCTGTCGTTGCTCATGGCGACTGTGATGTGGTTGTCGAGGGTTGCAGGAAGATCATACCGGAACAGGCCTCCCGCCCTTCGCTCATTATTGTAAAGGAATATGAATTTTCTTTATTGCCGCACGTGGCACGAATGTCAAGAATTTCTCCCGGACGGACAATTTTTTTAAACTTGACCCGGCTCAGACGAAGCAGCCGCAGCGGCGCCTGCAACTCATCGCTGATGAGATCACACACCATCTGTAGCTGGGCAATACCTGGAAAAATGGGCTCATCAGGGAAATGGCCGTTAAACCAGGGCGATTGATGATCAATTATTTTCCGGGTCGTTATTTCCATCCTTTCTCCAGCTGGGGGGAATAAAGCATTTCTTTATACCACCCATACAGGGATAAGGCAAAAAAAACCCTAACGGGCAAGATATTCCCACAGCGGGCCGGTAAACCCGCGTCCGTGCAGTTTTTCCACTGTCTGCGCACTTTGTTCGCCGCCGGAACCCACAATCAATTCCTGCGCCCGGCCGCCCGTTGGGTTACCAGGACCTGGATGGCTTCAATCCCGATCCGGTTCGGTTCATAGAAAACGGGCTGCAACAGGTCGGTTTCCGCCGTTATTTTCCCCTCGGCACAGGCAATATCATACAGCCTTGTCCAGGGATAGATACGAATGCCGATGAAAAAAAACAGGGCCGCCTTGTCCAAATCTTCTATGGCACCCAGGGATTTGAGCACCGTTTTCGTTGACTCACCTGGGCCGCCAAGGAGAAAATAATGGGCCGTATGGATACCGGCATCCCGTGCCTGGCGGTGGGCGGTCAACACGTCGCGTGGGCGAAAGGGTTTCCGGTAGCTCTTCAGCATGGCCGGCGACAGGGACTCGGTGCCGAACTCCACATGCTGCAGCCCGCAGTCCGCCATGATGCTGAAATAATCATCAGGCAGTTTGACCGGTACGAAAAACCCGCCCCAGGGAATACGCAGACCAGCTGTTTTCAGGGCCCGGGCCACGGCCAGCGAATAGCGCACATCGAAATTAAAGGCGGAATCGGTGATAAAGATATAGCGCGCACCGGCCTCCTGCAACCGCAGCGCTGTTGCCGCCACCTCATCCGGTGGTTGCAACCGGTGCCTTTTCCCCTCGATATGGGGATAGGGACAGTAGATGCAGGAAAATGAGCAACCCCGCTTGGCCTGCAGATTGAGCATACCCCCCTGTCCGCATAAAAGCGATGGTGCGGAAACTGCGCGCTAAAGACCCGCTCCTGCTCTCCCGGCCAGGGAGCAGGGGGATCGGTGTCTGCGCCTGCGCCGATTACACCCGGAATTTCCGTTGGCGAACGGCCGGCGGCAACGGCCTCGACCAGCAGGCCGAAACGCTCGCCTTCCCCAATAATGCCGTAATCAACCTCCAGGGCGGCAAATATCCTGTCCGGCATAATGGTGAACCCGGCGCCGCCGCAGACCAGTATTGCCCTGCTCTGTTTTCTGAGCCAGTCCACCAGTTGCCGATACCCACGGATAAAATACTGCGGGTCGCCCGCATCGGTATTATCGATATTGCGACAGGTTATGCCGATAATCCGCGGCCGGAAATCAGCGACGAGCCGGGCCAGTTCATCCAAGGCCCATACAGTTCTTATCCGCTATCCGCACCCGGTGCCGCCCATGCACGGAACCGGCCACATAGTCAAGGCCGATGGGATAGACCGGATAGGGCGCCGTCAGGGTATCGGGCGAAATGAAAAGAATATTCACGGACGACCAAACTCCATGGCCGTGATGGTTGAGCCAAGTCCAAGAACAAGGACACCACCCCGATGCGGATCAATCGGTTGGCCCATGGCGCCCAGGGTGCCGGCGTTTCCCCTGTCGACAAGGGTAGCCGCCAGAACAGCGGCAACGGCCGAGGCCGAGGCGAACTCGCCAATCAATTGCCGATAGCGGATAACCGGCGCCGAAAAATCCACCTGGGCAAGAAATTGCCGCAGCTGCTCCTCTCCCTGCCTTTGATCGGCCGCCGGTATCCCGGCCAGGACCAGGCCAATTCCATTTTGCAACCCGACCGACCCGCCGTAGGCAACAATAAGCGGCCCCGTTCCTGCGACCCCGGCACCATAATACAAAAGCCGCACCCGGCAGCTTCCACCCGACCGGGAGCGACTGACCACAAATCCGCCACCGCCGTCGGCCGGGACCGCATCCCCGCCCACGGATGGATCAAACAGGGGGGAAAGGTGCTGGTGATACTCATCCACGCCAAGGACAAGGGCTGTTTCATCCTCCCTGATCATGAGACCAGCGGCAAAAAGGGTCTGCTCAAAGGAATAATCACCGCCGCTGGTGGTAATATTGGCGCCGGTGGCGCCAAGCATGATGGCGACCTGCCCGGCCGGGCTGTTATGGACCGAGCCGACAAAATCGATGGGACTGGGGAACCGTTCATCGGTGGCAAACAAGCGGTCCAGGAAATCATTGGTCTCGGTAAGCGCGCCCCAGCCCGTGCCCATGAACACCGAGGCGGGAGCAACGGCCGGGTCGGCATCATCGCAGGCGCTCCGGGCCAGCCCCAGGGCTATGCGCGGCAGACGTTTCAGGCGGCGAATAGTTTTCGCCCCTAGAGCTGCCGCCGCCAGGTCGGCATCGACACAACCGGCAACCTGGTTGCCGCTGCGTAACCGCTCCATGGTGGCTGCCGTCATGCCGGCGCCGCTTGCAGCGGCAATCCCGTGAATATACAGGTCTTTGCCCGGGCGATGGCGTGCAGTCGAATTAACCGGAATCGGGCGCGGACTGCCGATCACCAGAGCGCCGTTATTACCGCCAAAACCAAAGGAATTGGACAACACCAGGCGGGCGGCTTTTTGCTCCGGCTTGCGCAATGCCCTAAGATGTAGGGCCGGATCAATCCGCTCCAGGCCGATATTTGGCGGCAGTAACCCCTTGCGAACAACAAGGCTTGCGACCACTGCCTCAATGGCCCCGGCAGCGGCCAGACTGTGGCCGGTGGCGCCCTTGATGGAAGAGAGGGGAGGAGGGTCGGGAAAAAGCGCGCGCACGGCCCGGGCCTCGGCCAGATCGTTCTCCCTGGTGCCGGTGCCGTGCAGGTTGATATAGTCTATATCGGCAGGACTGATACCGGCATCGGCCAGGGCCGCCCGCATGGCGGCCATGGCGCCCGCTCCCCAGGGATGGGGCGCGGCCGGATGATAGGCGTCACAGGTAAGGCCTGCCCCCACAAGCTCGGCCAGGGGATTTTCGGGAGGCCTGTTCGTCAGCAACACCATGGCGGCGCCCTCGGCAACGGCCATGCCCTGCCGGTTTTTATCCAGGGGATGACAGCCGTTACGATCAACGAGCTGCAGAAAGTGAAAGCCGAAATAGGTCAGGCGGCACAGGGAATCCACCCCGCCGACCAGGACGCGTTCGGCCTTGCCCATCCTCAACATGCGCAGGGCCAGGGCCAGGGCAACGGCCCCGGAAGAACAAGCCGTGGACACGGTCAGCATGGGGCCGGAACAGTGATACTTCCTGCCGACGGTTTCCGCCACCGTACCCAAACCATGATAGCGATACTTTGTCCCATCCCGCACACCGGCCCGCAACAGCTCTTCGCTCTCCAGCATGCCGCCGGTGGTGGTGCCGACAATAACCGCATCCGGCGGATTCTTCCGTCCCTGCATGGCCTGCCGCGCGGCCGCCAGGGCCAGTCGGTGGGTCCGGGGCAGATCCGGGACATCGTCCAAGCCATCCACCTGGCCCACCGGCAAGGGGTCATTCTGCACCAGGGCAAACAGGGAGAGCGGCGCAATCGCACAACTTTCAACGGCAAGCCGCATCTCCGTCGCCTCCAGACCATTGCCAAGGGGACTGATGATGCCTGCTGAGGCTATGTAAACAGGTGCAATGCTCAAGTGTGATGAACTCGTAACAAGTCTGAACTATTCTTAAAGATGGCTAAGTAAAAACACAGATATACAGGTAAGCGTAGACTCCGAGGAGTGGTGTTCCGGGGCGGGTCTCAACTATACAGGTAGTATGCCCACGAATCGCCACGGGACAGGACGCAGTAGATCGAAGTTTTTACGACGCCATCAATTATCCTGCTGCCTGTTTTCCTTAATATATGCGGCCAGGGAGCGAAGAGAGCTGAACACCTTTTCCCCCACCTCCTGCGAGTTGATCACCACCCCGTAATCCTTTTCCACCATGACCACCATCTCCAGCACGTCAATGGAATCAATACCCAGTTCGCCGCCCACCAGTTGGGCATCCGCATCCATGTCCGCAGGACTGACATCGGTCAGGCTCAAAATATCAATGAGCTTGCCTTTCAGCTCTTCTATCAGGTTATCCATATTGTATCTCTTTTCTCCATCCGTCGGATCGTTTATGCTCTATGAAGCCGTATGCGTTCATGGTATATATTATGATTTGGAAACCTTGTCATCTGATTTAACGTCCGGCGTATAATCGACAACAGCGCAACAGAACAAATTGTATCCGAAAACAAAGCATTTCGAGTTCCGGGGTTGAAGTTACCGCCCGGAGTCTCGCTAAGACGGTTATAATTACGAGTTCTTTCTCTGTTCAGTTTTCATCCTGTGTTGTGTCCGGCGCGCCGGGCATGGACGTTGATCCAAATCCTCCACCTTGAAAAGAGTCCCTTTTGATTTCTTTTTTGCTGAAAGAATGGCTGCTTGTTTTTTCCGCCGTCGGCCTTCTCCTCACCTCTTTGTATAACCGACATTTTCCCGGGTATTCGCTCCCGGAAATCGAGGTGCTGTTTCTCCTGTATGCGCTCTTTATCTCGGTAAAGGGATTGCAACAAAGCGGCATTATCAACGCACTATCCCGAAATCTCGAAAAGGGCCGGTTCATCCCTCTAAAACTGATACTGGCGGCCTTTTTCCTTTCCATGCTGGTCACCAATGATGTCGCCCTGATTATTCTTGTTCCTTTAACCTTGGAACTTTCAGTCGATCGCAAGGACTTGCTGGTTATCGGTGAGGCCCTGGCCGTTAATGGCGGCTCGGCTCTGACGCCATTCGGAAATCCCCAGAACCTGTTTATCTACTGGTTCTATAATCTTCATTTCAGCAGCTTTATAACCTCCATCCAGCCATTTACCGGCATTTTTTTGATCATTATGGCGGCCCTGTCCCTCACCATCCACGTCAAGAAATCTCCAGGCCCGATATCCGGGCAGGCAATAGACAAAAAGGGTGCCGTCATCCACTCGTTACTGCTTGTCCTGACACTGCTTATCGTTCTTCACGTCCTGCCTGAATATATGGTCCTGATCATTATCGGCTATGGATTGTTTTTTGATCGTCAGGCCCTGCGGGTTGATTATGCCCTGTTGGCCTCTTTTTTCTTTTTTTTCGGACTTGCCGACAACATGAAGACCATGCTGGCGGCTGAAATACAACATTCAAGCCACATATTTATCCTCTCCGCTCTTGCCAGCCAGGTGATCAGCAATGTGCCGACTGCCCTGTTGTTTGCCAAATTTACCAGCAACTGGCAAGCGCTGCTCTGGGGGACAAGCGTTGGTGGATTCGGCAGTCTGTTTGGCTCATTAGCCAACCTGATCGCCTATAAACTCTACCTCAACCATGAGACCTCGGTAAAACCAGGACTGTTTACCATAAAGTTCCTGTTTCTCGGCTACATAGCTTTTTTTATCGGCGCCGGACTCTTTTTTGTTTTACAAAAAACATAACAAAAGGTGTATATTTCCAATGAAATATCTAAAGGGTGCCTTGAAAAATTAGGATTTTCATTCAAGATCAAGGAATACGAAAAATTTTACCACAGGCATATAATTTCTATTCCGAGGATAAAATTTTGAGTATGACACAAAGATTGGACGAAAATACAATTTTTCAAGGTGGCCTAAAAACGTTCTTTGCCGTCTGGGGCGTTATCTCGGCCGGACTGGTATGTGTGCTGCTGGTCTTTTTTCTCTATGCCCATTTTTTTCGGGCCGGGAAACATCATGATATTGCAACCGCCGATGATGTCCGTTTCGTCTTTAACTGGGCGCAATTAGGTGAAGAAAACATAAAAAACGTGGCGCACAGTTATGAATCAGCCCGCTCCATGACCGGTGACCACACCGATGCCTATGCGATCCAGGCAAAGACGGTCCCGGCCGGTGTTCTGCATGACACCAGGCTATGGACAAGGGGTGACAATCTTTCGGAAACCGAGGGAAAAGGCGTGGCCTTTGTCACCCTGTTTACCAGACAATTTCCCTGGTTTCCCGATAAACAGGAACTGATGTCCGGCAGTATATACGTGTACTGCTGGTCTTTGGTTTTCCATGGAAAAGAGGCCACCGCCACAAAAATAATCTTTGTCCGGCCCTCGACAAATACGGTATTTTATGCCAGTGTCAAAACCTGATCAATCGTCAACCGATATCCTGGCAGGGCTCACCCTGGAAGACCTGCTGCCGCACCGGGGTCCCATGCTGTTGGTCGATACGGTCCTGGCCGTGGACAGCGCCCATGCCGTCACCAGCTCACGCGTCAAGAAGTCCTGGCCCCTCGCGGTTGACGGGGGCGTGCAGCCGCTGGTCCTGGTAGAACTGGCCGCCCAGACCGCCGGTGTCTGCAATGGCTGGGACCGGATCCATACCCAGGGACTGGATTCCGACCAGATGGGCTGGCTGGTGGCGATTAAAAAAGCTGAGTTTCTGATCGATCTCCTGCCCTTTGGCGGAGAGATCATTGCCGCGGCCGAAAATACCTATAACTTTGAAAACTTACGGGAAATAGCCTGTGAATTGCGCCTGAACGATGCCGTCATCGGCCGGGCAACGCTGCAACTCTTCCAGGCACGAAAACAATGAGCGATGGCGTCGTAAAACTTCGATCTACGGCGTCCTGGCCCGGGGCGATTCACAACATACTACCTGTATAGTTGAGACCCGTCCCGGAATACCACTCCTCGGAGTCTACGCTTCCATGAGAAGGCTTTGTCAAGTAAGTTCGACGTGGCGAACCATTTTTCTCGCAAGACCCTGTAACGTCACGCTTCCATTCGCATTCATTTATGAGCTCAGCCATAAGCTCGATGCATTGTACAATCCGTCG
>WGCP01000271.1 GCA_015493715.1 Desulfobulbaceae bacterium | reverse complement strand
TCTTCCTGTTTTCACACAATTTTATTAAATATTTTTTCCCTATAGGCACAGAATTTGAAGTTCTTCTTGATAGATATTCTTACTTGCATTCAATTATCATTACAGGCTGATCAATTTTCAGGAAACTTCAGATATAAAGAAACTATTATAAAATATCACAAGCAATGGCCTAACTGAAAGAAAAAAAACAGATTTTTTACTTGTAGGGTAAGGGAAATTGAGGACAAAAATGTACGGTAGTGGATGCGCATCCCCGTAATACGCTAATATTCGGCTATTTTACCGGCGGGTAAGGCGATGAAAGGCAGTTCATTCAATGAAAAGAATATTTCCCGTATCAATTGGGAATGATTCCCTACCCTTGCAAAGGAATTTGCCAATATGACAGCCCTCTCAGATTGGCGGGGCAATGGTGACAATGATGCGCATATCGCTGTCGGCACGCACGCCATGCGGTTCCCTGATGTCCGATATCAGCATATCTCCGGTTTTTGCCGGGATAATGGCCTCATTGTCACCTAAAAACGCACCTTCCCCTTCTATAACCAGGATGCTCAGCTGGCCGTCGAGGTCATGGGAGTGAATGGGAAAGACATGACCGGCCTTGAGATTGAAGTTGAGAATCTTAAAATGTTCCGAGTCGTGAAGCACAATACTCTTCATTCCCAAGGGGCTGAATTCCCGGCTGTCGGCAAGGTCCAGTTTCTTCATCATGGTACTTTCTCCTCTGTTATGCTGCTTTTGGGAGCAACAGGATTGGTCGATTTTTGATCGTTTTCTTTTGCCTGGAGCGAGATATCCCTTTTAGGGAAGGGAATTTCTATTTTTCGCTCCTGAAAGGCGCTGTGAATCATTTTCAGCAGGTTGTGTGTTTCCCTGCCACGATGACGGGGATCCTGCACCCAGACCAGCAGTTGGAAATTGATGGCCGAGTCGCCGAAACTTCGTACCCGTACCCGTGGCAATGGTTTTTCGGCCAGCGCATGGTTTTGTTCCGCCACCGCAAGGAGAGTTTTTTCAACCAGTCGCAGGTCGCTGCCATAGGCGACTCCAACATCGAGTCGTATCCTATAGCGGGGCTCCGGCGCCGACTGGTTGATGATTTTGGTGGTGGACATAATGGAGTTGGGGATCGTGATCAAAATATCATCTCTGGTTTTGATCTTGGTAGACCGGATGCCTACTTCCACAACTTCACCCCGTTCGCCACTCTCTAAAATAATGTAATCACCAACTTTGTAGGCGGCATCGACAAATAAGGCAATACCGCCGAAAAAGTTGGCCAGGGTATCCTTGGCGGCAAGCGCTATGGCGATGCCGATGATACCGGCGGATGCAAAAAGCGGGGTAAGATTGACTTTCCAGATGACCAAACCCCAGAGGATGCCGGTAAAGAGCAGCGCGATCCGGGAGATGTTCTTGATCATGTAAAAATGGGTTTTGTCCATCTTGTCTAACACCCATCCCATGTTGGTTTCATTCATGGCCGTGATTTCCCTGATGAGGGAAATCCACCAGATCATCAGAATCAGGGTCTTGACAATATTGGGCAGGATAAGATCCCATGGAGA
Source organism: Desulfobulbaceae bacterium (assembly GCA_015493715.1). Classification (GTDB taxonomy): domain Bacteria; phylum Desulfobacterota; class Desulfobulbia; order Desulfobulbales; family Desulfobulbaceae; genus DRLX01. Next base: position 1,195 of record WGCP01000271.1, on the reverse strand, counting down.
CGGTGGCAGCGGATTAAGCCGGATGGCGTGAATCAGGCCAAGGAGAAAAAAGGTCCAGCAGACAGGTCTGTGGACTATTTGTACGAGTCGATCATCCGCCTGCCAATGGGTACGGCGGGCAATTCGATGGAATAAACGATCAAATATAAGGTCTATGACCACCGCCAGGATTCCATAAGTGAGAATCAGGTAAAAGCGCTGATCAAGATGGTAGCCGTTGAATTCATGTAAAGAATAAGAGACCTGCGTTTTGACGATCTGCAGCAGTGTGTCGAAATCCATAATTTGCTTCTGTTTCAGGCCGGCTGGTCCGGTTGTATGGGCCTGGCCTCATCGACGAGCATTATGGGAATGTCGTCATGGATTGCATATTCGAGTTTGCAGGCTTCACAGATGATGCCGTCTTTTTTGGCGTTCAGCTGGACCGGCCCTTTGCATTTCGGGCAGGCAAGGATATCAAGGATTTCGTGTCGTATCATGGAGTGCTCTCTATGGAATATTTAAGAACTTGTTGAGTTGTCGTTGTTGTTTGCTATTTTGCTCGTTAAGTTCCCCTGAACGACAATTGACGGAGACGACGAAAGAGCGTATAACCTTGTCCACCATCATGCATAATTTTTCCATAATTTTCAATAGAACTTGGAGTGATCAGGCAAATGAAAAAGAGTATTCCTGTGGATCAGGCCGTGGGTATGGTGCTGCCGCATGATATAACCGAAATAGTCAAAGATGAGTTCAAGGGCTGCGCCTTCAAAAAAGGCCATATTATCCGGACCGAAGATGTTGAACATCTCAGGCGTCTCGGCAAGGAGCATATCTATGTTCTTGAACTCAATGATACAGAGATTCACGAGAACGAGGCCGCCCGTCTTTTAGCAGCGGCGCTTGCCGGACCGGGAACCGAGTATAGCGATCGGGTGGAGGAAGGCAAAGTGGCCATCAGGGCGGCATGTGACGGGCTGTTGAAAATCAATAAGGAGTCATTGCTCAGTGTCAATCTGCTGGGCGATGTGATGTGCGCCACTTTACAGACAAATACGCCGGTGAAAAAAGGCGAGCAGGTGGCGGCGAGTCGGTTGATTCCCCTGGTCGGCAGCCGTGCCCTTGTTGATGAGGCGGTTGCCCTTGCCGGGATGGGAGAGCCGATCGCCCGGGTTCTGCCGTTGAAAAAGGTACGGGCCGGGTTGGTCATCAC
>WGCP01000270.1 GCA_015493715.1 Desulfobulbaceae bacterium | reverse complement strand
CATCACGGAAACCGAAGCTCGTTGTATCTGGTTGCACAGGCCATGGTCTCGGCTAAAGTCCCGGCTTCGGGTCAACTGGTATATCCTGTTGGTCAATTTGCGGGCAAGTTGCCATACATCAAGATCTTCAAATTGCTTCATTCAGGGCCCATGGTTTGAAGAGTTTTAAGCATTCAAGCGTTTCAACGTGCAAGCGTGCAAGCGTGCAAGCGTGCAAGCGTGCAAGCGTGCAAGCGTGCAAGCGTGCAAGCGTGCAAGCGTGCAAGCGTGCAAGCGTTTGAGCGTTTAAGCGTTTGAGCGTTTAAGCGTTTGAGCGTTTAAGCGTTTGAACGTTTAAGCATTTAAGCGTTTGAACGTTTGAACGTTTGAGCATTTGAACATTTGAACGTTTGAACGTTTCATGATTTACCGTCATGCGGCCTGCGTCCAACACGTTGCCAGGCGGTTTCATAGAGAAAATTAAGCCTATCTTCCAGCTCCTGTCGATATTTCTCGATTTCATCCCCTTTGATCCCCTTTGGCACCAGCAGGGGTTCGCCATACTGAAAATTCATCCGGCAAAACGGCAATGGCACGGCGGTACGGTCCCAGGAATGAAAGGCAATATAACGGCTGGCCGCCCAGGCCATGGGCACAATGGCGCTGCCTGTCCTGGAGGCGACCAGGATAGCTCCGGCCTGTGCCTTGCGAGCCGGCCCCTGCGAGCCGTCGGCAACAATACCCGCATTGTTGCCGTTTCGTACCTCGCGCAGCATTTTTTTTAATCCGCTCACACCCTTTTGATTGGATGAGCCACGCACCGGCACATGCCCCAGCAACCGGGCAACCTGAGCAATATACTCGCCATCCCTGGAAGCACTGACCATAATTGCCGCAGACAGGACCCGTAGATTATAAAAAATATAGAGCATGGAATAATGCCAGAAAGCGGCAATAATCGTTCCATTGGCAAGACCGGCCTGCAGATGTTCTTTACCTTCAATCCGCACCCGGCAGGTGGCAAACCAGACCCGCGACAGGGCCACATACAGCCGTGGCACGACAACAACGGAAATCCTGTACCAAAAATCAGCCAATTTCCAACTCCAGCATTTTGAGTTCATTCATGCGATCACGATAGGCCGCCGCCTCTTCAAAGGCCAGTTTTTCGGCCGCAGCCTCCATTTTTTTCTCAAGCTGTCGTATTTCCGCACGCAAATCACCCACGTTCCGATAGACAATCACCGGCTCGGCAGCCCTGGCAAGACCATCATCGGCAACAGCTTCTCCATAGACCGTTCCCTCCCAGCCGGAGGCCTTCAGGTGCAGGGCCATGGAATCCTTGACCTCTGATTTGATAGTCTGGGGCACGATGCCATGCTTTTTATTGTACTGATCCTGAATCACACGCCTTCTATTGGTTTCATCAATGGTGAACTGCATGGATTTTGTAATCTTGTCCGCATAGAGGATAACCCTGCCCTCGGCATTTCGGGCCGCCCGGCCGCAGGTCTGCACCAGAGAACGCTCGGAACGCAGAAACCCCTCCTTGTCGGCATCAAGGATGGCGACCAGGGAGACCTCCGGGATATCGAGCCCTTCCCGCAGCAGGTTGATGCCGATCAGAACATTATATTCGCCGTTGCGCAGTTCCCGGATCAGTTCCACCCGTTCCAGGGTCTTGATGTCCGAATGGAGATACCTGACCTGCACCCCGACATTTTCATAATATTCGGTCAAATCTTCCGACATCCGCTTGGTCAGGGTGGTGACCAGCACGGCCTCATTCCGTTCACTGCAAAGCCGGATTTCCTCGAGCAGATCATCAACCTGGGTGGTGGCGGGCCGTACCTCGATTTTCGGATCAAGCAGACCGGTGGGCCGAATCAGCTGCTCCACCACCCGGCCCTCGGTGTTTTTCAGCTCGTAGGGACCAGGGGTCGCCGAGACATACACCACCTGGTGAATGCGCTGCTCAAACTCGTCAAAGCGCAACGGCCGGTTATCCAGGGCCGACGGCAGCCTGAACCCATATTCAACCAAGGTCTTTTTCCGGGACCGGTCACCATTGTACATGCCGCCCACCTGGGAGACGGCAATATGCGATTCATCGATGAACATCAGGTAATCATCAGGAAAATAATCAAGCAGGTTGGGAGGGGCAACGCCCGGCGGCTTGCCGGTCAGGTGGCGACTGTAATTTTCAATGCCGTTACAGTAGCCAAGCTCACTGATCATTTCCAGATCAAACATGGTTCGCTGCTCCAGGCGCTGGGCCTCAACCAGGCGGTTGTCCATCTTGAGTTCCTCCAGCCGCAGGGCAAGCTCTTCTTTGATGGTACGCATGGCCCGCTGCAGATTCTCCTGACTGGTGACGAAATGGCTGCCCGGAAAAACCGTATATTCTTCAAGGTCGCTGATGACCACTCCCCGCAGTGGATCAACCACGGTAATCGCTTCCACTGTATCCCCGAAAAACTCCACCCGCAGGGCATGATCCTCTTCATGCACCGGAAAGATTTCAATCACATCGCCACGCACCCGAAAGGTACCCCGATGGAAAGAAAACTCGTTACGCTCATAAAGCATAAAAGCCAGCCGCCGCAGGACCTCTTCCATGGCATAGTCCTCGCCCACCTGGAGAAAGAGGTGCATGTTTTTGTATTCATCGGGAGAACCTAAACCGTAAATGCAGGAGACCGAGGCGACAATCAGCACATCTTCGCGGGTGAGCAGGGAACGGGTCGCGGAATGGCGCATCTTATCAATGGCATCGTTGATGGATGAGTCCTTCTCAATATAGGTGTCCGAGGCAGGAATATAGGCCTCCGGCTGGTAATAATCATAATAGGAGACAAAGTATTCTACCGCATTATGAGGAAAAAGTTCCCGGAACTCGGCAAACAACTGCGCGGCCAGGGTTTTGTTGGGCGCCAGCACCAGCGCCGGTCTCTGCACCCGGGCAATCACCTGAGCCATGGTAAAGGTCTTGCCGCTGCCGGTGACGCCAAGCAGGACCTGGTCACGCACACCCTGTTCAATGGAATGGGACAGCTCTTCAATGGCCCGGGGCTGGTCCCCGGAAGGGGTGAATTCACTGACAAGTTGAAAAGGAGTATCCATAACCGACAAAGATACCCGGAATAATTATGAATTGCAACAAGAGGGTGCTCCGGAGCCAGGGTAAAGGATCTGGGGGAAAACAGGGCAAAAGAATTCTTGTTTTTGCTCTCCATTCACAATATATTTGCTGGATTTTCTCTCTTTTCTTTCTATATAAATATGAAACCAGCCCACAACCTGCCTTCATTTTCGACATCGCCGCTTCAGGACATGGCGGCGCTGCCCGGCCAGTACCGCATCATTCTAAAAATCTGGTTCTCCCCGGCTGTCCTTGAAGCCGCTCACGCCCTGATCAAAAAACAGGAGATCGATTCCTTTCTTTTTTTCAGAAATTCCGCCGGATTGATCACCAGTAATGATGTAACCGCAACCATCAACTGCATGCCCGGCACAACCCGACGCCATGCCTTTGTCTTTCGCGACGGCTGGTGCAGTTCCTGTATTGCCGTCCGGCACGGACATCGCTGTAAACATGTTGCCGCCATTGCCCTGCTCTGCCTGCGCGAAACAAACAAAAAAATCACCCCCCTACCCCTATTGTTTGCCGACAGCCCGTGGCAGAAGATCGGCGCCTATCTCTGCGGGCAGACAGACAACGGTCAACCGGAAATATCCTGGCGGCTGGAGGACGAAACCACTCTGCCGCAGATAACAAAATCAGATGGTTTAAAGCTACAGGTGCGCCTTTCCGCACCGGCAACAGTGCAAATGCAGGCCTTGGGCATTGACAACCCATCTTCCGCCGCTTCCGACACTGGTTATACCTTTCTCCAATCCCGTCTGATTGAAATAGCCGCAACAGAGACGGAACAGCACCTGCTTGCCAAGGGAAGAACCGGCAAAAAACTATATCAGGACACATCCGGCCTGATGTGGTTGGCAAGGCTGTTGTTTTTGCACTGTGAGCCGAAATTTACCCTGACAGTGGACGAACAGGGTTTATACCGGTTGCAGGCAAGAGAAGAAAAAACAAACAACGAGAAAAAACCGCTTTTTCGCCTCACCCTGCCCCGGCAACATACCTGGGAACTGCTCAAATCTCTTGGCCCTGAACAGTTCGGCATCCGAACGGTTGACCAGGCGCGGCCATTCAGCAAGGTATTCTTCGGCAAGCAGGATGATACCCTATGCGTTGAGCATTGGTGCCGCCTGCATGATGGCCGGGAACTATCCCTGGCCGACCTGGAAAAATACCGCTACGGAAGCCATTATCTCATTGACGCTACATCCTTTACCCTGGCACCGCTTCCCGCTGTTCAACGGCTGACAAAAAAGAAAGAGGAAAATACTCTGCCCCTCTTCTCCTTTGCCGCTGCTGCAAAAAAGAAAAAAGAGAACTCCTTTACCGTTGAACGGGATGAAATTCCCTCATTTTTGGAGACAAACCGGCAAGCCCTGCAAACAGAAATCCACCAAGTAGACCCGGAAATACTGCAACTTGTCATCGTCGAGGAGCCGGATCTACTTGAACTGACCGATTATGCCGAGGATAAGGACTGGTGTTATCTTGCCGGGTATTACCGGATTGAAAATCAACGAATCAGATTGTACGACCTGCTGACCGCGGCAACAGACAACAAACGATATATTCCCGGCCGCAACTGGCTTGATCTACAAGGAAAAAACCTGCACTGGTTTCACGCTCTCGGCAGGGAGCGATTACTTAAGGACGGACGAATCAAGCTTACCCGGGAAGAACTGCTGCTGCTCGGCTGCCAGCTTCCGTCCACAGTCGACAAATCCGACGATCTCAAACCGGGCTCGATTCTTGATTTTATTATCAACAGGGAAGACGGGCTTCAGGATACGCCACCTGCAGTCAACTGCCATCTGCGCCAATACCAGGTGCATGGGGTCCACTGGCTTTATGGATTGTATCGGTATGGTCTTGGCGGCATCCTTGCCGATGATATGGGGTTGGGTAAAACACACCAGGCCCTGGGCCTTATTGAAACGATCGGTGCTGCCTCCGGCAAAATCCTGATCGTCTGCCCGGCCGCTGTCCTCTATCACTGGCCGGAAAAACAGGAAAAATTCTTCCCCAGGCTTCCCCTTGCCGTCCATCATGGACCTGAGCGCCGGCTTGCCGACAACATGCAAAAAGATATCATTGTAACCACCTACGGAGTATTGCGCCGTGACATCGATTTCTTTGTTCAACATGGTTTTGCGATGATATTTTTTGACGAGATGCATTATCTGAAAAACAGAAAAACAGACCTGTACAGTGCTGTCCAGCAGTTACAGGCAAACTCCATATTCGGATTAAGCGGCACACCGATGGAAAATAGTATTGACGAACTGGAAACCCTGCTCGGAATCTGTCTGCCTGGCCTGTTCACGTCCCCACAGGTTCGGCGAATATTCGGCAACAATGCAACTCACAGTCAGCGTCTGCACATCAAAAAGATTATTCACCCCTTTATCCTCCGCCGTACCAGGGAGCAGGTACTGGGGGAACTGCCTGAAAGAAGTGAGGACATCCGTTTCTGCACGCTCCATCCTGATCAGGTTGCGTCCTATCGCCAGGTTGGAAAGTTGGCCCGGGGTCTGCTGCATGAATCGGAGGCTGACCCGGCCCCGAATAATTTTTCCCATATCCTGACTGCCATTACCCGTTTGAAACAGATCTGTGATCATGTCTGCCTGCTTGAGGGATGCAGGGACTGGGAGAGATTCGGAAGCGGCAAGTGGACGGAGTTTACCCGCCTGCTCGACCAGTGCATGGAATCGGAACTGAAAGTTGTGGTGTTCAGCCAGTTTACCTCAATGCTTGACATCATCGAACACTGGCTTCACAGCGGATCAATTGATCATATAAGTATACGCGGAAAGGTAGCGGCCAAGGAACGGGCCGCAAGGATCAAACGGTTCAACACCCAAAAAACCTGCCGAGTCTGCTGCGCCAGTCTGCTTGCCGGCGGCACAGGCATTGATCTCACCGGTGCCCAGGTCGTCATCCATTATGACCGCTGGTGGAATCCGGCCAAGGAAGAACAGGCCACGGCCCGGGTGCATCGTATGGGCCAGCAACATCCGGTCCAGGTCTATAAGCTGGTAACCGTCGGCACATTGGAAGAAAAAATCCATCACCTCATAGAAAAGAAAAAAAACCTGGCCAACGAGATGATTGTAGAAGATGAGGGATCGGTGCTGAAAAATATCAGCAGGGAGGAGCTGGCCGGATTATTTCAGTTTACCGGTTGACGAGAGAGGTTGTCCTGTCGACAACATGGCGGCTGAAGCCGCCCCTACAATGTTTGGGGCGGGTAAAGCCCCGCCTTAGAGATACAGATCTTCCCGGACAAGTGGCCAGTCATGTCTTCTTCCTTTGGAATAGAGCATTTGGAAGACATACATGGGATTATAGCGAAATCCCATTTGGCAGCCGTAGAGATAAAAAAGCCACATCCGTTGCTCCCGCCCATCCATATACTTCCCTATTCGATCAATATTTTTCTCAAATCGTGCCGCCCAGTGGCCTAGGGTGCGGTCATAATGTTGGCGCAGATTTTCCACGTCGACCAGATCAAAACCTTTCTTCTGGGCTTTGTTGGCCAATTCCCCCAATGAGGGTAGATAGGTTCCCGGGAAGATATATTTGAGGATCCACGGATCCATTGCCAGCTTTCTGGTTCGGCCAATGGTATGAAGCAGAAAAATACCCTTGTCTTTCAGGAGCCCGGCAGCGGTCTTGAAAAACATCTCCATATTTTCCTGACCGACATGTTCAAACATGCCGATGGACAGGATCCGGTCAAAGTTGCCGAATTCCCGTTTAGGTATTTCCCGATAATCCTGCAGCCGAATTTCCGCCTTATCGGCAAGACCGGCCTCTTGAATCCGCTGATTGCCGAGGACATACTGATTTTTTGACAGGGTGAGACCGACGGCCTGCCTGGCACCGAAGGTTTTTACCGCCTCAATCAAAGGGCTGCCCCAGCCGCAGCCGATATCCAGAAACCTGTGTCCCGGCTGCAGGCGCATCTTTTTCAGGGAACGATGAATCTTGTTGATCTGCGCCTCTTCCAACCCTTCATCCTCGCGGGTAAAAAAGGCGCAGGAATAATTCATCCCCTTGTCCAGCCAGATTTTATAAAAATCATTGCCCTTATCATAGTGGAACTGGACATCCGCTTTGCTTTGGGAAAGTGTTGCCTTTTTTTTGAGCTGCAGCCAGCAGATGCGGGCCTTTTGAATCGGCGTCAGCTTATCATCGGCATCATAGCGATAGAGCCATTCAAGGGCATCGCCAAGGTGACCGGTGATTTCTATGGCACCATCGACATATCCCTCACCAAAACCAAGCGAGGGCCGGCTGAGGATCTTCTCAAAAGTGGCGTCATCCTTGATAAGGATATCGAATTTGGGCCGGCCTTTGCCGAAGACGAGTTGATCACCGTTCCAGAGGGTTATACTGCCCGTTGTCTCGGTATTTTCCGGGAAGAGATTCCTGAGAATTTTTGCGGCATGTTGTGGAGTCATTTCCTGCTGAATGGTTAAATGTTACCTGAAAAAAGACGTGTTCCACTGTCTTTTTTAAGCACAGGAAATGATTCTGTCAAGAGGGGACGGCGGACAGAGGATTCCGCCTTATCCCCTTGGTTAAAATTCTATTTCAAAGCTGTACACCCCTTCTTCCAGACTTGACTTGACCTGGTAGCCGGAATGATTGAAAATCGCCTGCATACGCCGGTTATCTCGCAGGACTTCTGCAGTAAACCCGGAAATACCATTGCGCTTGGCAATGGCGATCAGATGACGGAACATGAAACTGCCAAGGCCCTGATTCTGCCAGCCGTCGCGGATGACAAAGGCGACCTCGGCCTTATTGGTCTGCTCGTTGAGATAATATCTGCCCACGGCAATGATTTCCTCGCCATGCGCCTCCGGAACGGTGCCGACAATAGCCACATCCCGGCGGTGATCAATATAGACAAAATCCTGTATCTGCCGATGGGTAAAGCGCTGCTGCCTGCTCATAAACCGGTAATAAATGGTTTCCTGAGAGAGATCGTAGAGCAGGTCTCGCATGTGCGGCTCATCGGTGGGTCTGATGGAACGAAAATTGACCTGGGTTCCGTTCTTCAACAAAGAACTGGTGCGCATAAATTCTTCGCCGGGCACGATAAACCGATCACCAAGACCGGAAAGATTGGGCCGAAGATACTTGCCGTCAACAGCCTCCTGGAAAAGCTGCTCGCGAAAATCAGGGTGGGCAATGGATATCAGGGCCATGACTCGCTCCTGAATGGATTTTCCGTGCAGATACGCTACCCCGTATTCGGTGACGATATAATGGACCGTGCCGCGCGAAATGACAACACCGGATCCCGGCTGCAAGGTGGTCACTATACGGGAACGACTGCCGTCCTCATTGGTGGAGGGCATGGCAATGATGGAGCGGCCGTGTTCGGAAAATGAAGCGCCGCGATTAAAATCCACCTGTCCGCCGATACCGGAATAAAAACGACCACCGACCGAATCGGAACAGACCTGACCGGTCAGGTCTATCTCCAGGGCCATATTGATGGAAACCATCCGCTTCTGCTTGCCGATCACACTAGAATTATTAACATACTCGGTTGGACGAAAACAAAACAACGGATTATCGTCTATATAATCGTAGAGTTTTTTACTGCCCATGCAGAAACTGGCTGTCACCCGACCGCGGTCAACGGTTTTACGACTGCCGTCAACGGCCCCGGATTCAATCAGTTCAATGAGGGAATCGGAAATCATTTCAGTATGAATGCCGAGATGTTTTTTCCCGTGCAAACATTTCATAACCGCCTGGGGAACACGACCGACACCGGGTATTCGACCCAAGCCGAATTCCAGGGTCGCGCCGTTGGGAATAAGGGTGGCGATTTCTCGCGCGATTTTTTCACTCACCGGATGCAGGGAATGAGATTCCCGTTCAATAATCGGCTCGTCCACCGGCACCAGGATATCGAGATCATAGATATCCATCAGAGAATCGCCGTGGGTCCAGGGCATGTTCGGGTTGACTTCGGCAATGACCAGGGATGCGTTTTCGGCCGCCGAGCGGACAATATCAACGGAAATACCCAGGCTGACCTTGCCGCGCGCATCAGGCGGCGTTATCTGGATTAGGGCCACATCCAGCGGCAGGACGCCTGAATTGAGAAGGCCCGGCACATCGGACATCAGGATTGGGGTATAGTCACCCATTCCCTCCTGGATCATGTCCCTGACATTAGACCCGATATAAAACGAATTTATGGTGAAACATTCCGCATAGCGCTTGTCCGCATAAGGCGCCTTGCCCTTGGTGATAAGCTGGACCAGTTCAACATTGGCCAGCGATCCCGCCCTCTTGGTCATGGCGCTGACCAACTGCACCGGTTCGCCGCAGCCGGTGCCGATAAAAACCCGTTGTCCAGGCTGCACATGGGTAAGGGCCCGGGTGGGCGTACTGATCATATCCTTGTATTTCCGCTGCCAATCCTGATCATATTCCATTGTCGTTATATCCTGGTAAAATTCAGTTGCAGAATTTGTTCTATGAACGGTAACGATGCGCTATTTTTTATTATTTTTCGGGGCAAAGGTCATTCTGGCATCGGCAACCACCGGATCACTGCCGATTTCGCCGACAATCAGCGGGTTGATATCCAGTTCAACAATCTGCGGAAAATCCGTCGTCAACTGACTGATTCGCTGCAAAGCGCCGGCAATGGCATGGATATCCACCTCTTTACTGCCGCGCTTTCCCTTCAGCATTTCATAGGAACGGGTGGATTTAAGCATCTGAATGGCCTCATCCTCCGTGATCGGCGCCAGATAAAAAGTCACGTCCTTCATGACTTCAACAAAAATACCGCCGAGGCCGAACATGAGCATGGGGCCGAATTGCGGATCCCTGGTCATGCCGAGGATGATTTCAAGCCCGCTTTCCGCCATCTTTTCGACGTAAATACCCTCGATAATCGCATCCGGCGCATGCTGCCTAATGCGAAGGGTCATCAGCTCAAAGGCGTCTTCCACTTCCTGACTTGATCCCAGATTAAGCCTGACTCCGCCCAAATCGGTCTTATGGATGATATTTGGGGAAACAATTTTCATGGCCACCGGAAAACCAATGAAGCGGGCAACCTCCGCCGCCTCCTGCGCATCGATGGCAAGATGGCCGGGCAGGATATGAAAACCATAAGCCTTAAGAATATCCTTTGCCTTGACCTCGCCCAACTGAAGGCGACCGGTGCGTTGTTTGCGGGTAATAATCCGTTCAACACGGCGCCTGTTGACGGGAAACCTGGTCACCAGGCGGGGTGGACGCCGTTTCCAGACACCATATTGGTGCATGGCCCGAAGCGCTGCCACGGCCCGTTCGGGTGATTCATAGTCCGGCAGGCCTGCGGCGGCGAGTTCACGCCTGCCGGGCAGTACATCAGCTCCCCCCATAAATGAAGCCAGCACCGGTTTAGAGTGATCCAGATTTGCGGCAATGGCCCGTGCTGTTTCCGCCGGTTTTGTCATGGCCTGAGGAGTCAGTAAGATCAGGATGCCATCCACATCAGCATCCTGCTGGGCGGCTTTTAACGCCTCGACATAGCGTTCCGGATCAGCATCCCCCAGCACATCGATAGGATTGCCCACCGAGGCAGCGGCAGGCAGTTTTGCGCGCAGGGCCGTGGTAATATTCCTGTCCAGTTCCGCAACCTGCATGCCCGCCTTTTCAACCGCATCCGCAGCCATGGTTCCGGGACCGCCGGCATTGGTGATAATGAGAATACGGTCACCCTTGGGTGGCGGCTGCATGGACAGGGCGGTCGCATAATCAAACAGGGCGTCAAAGGTATCGGCCCGGCAGACACCGGAACGTTTGAAGGCTGCCCCGTAGGCTGTTTCGGCCCCGGCCAGCACTCCGGTATGGCTGGCTGCCGCCTTTTGACCAGCCGCCGTGGTTCCGGATTTCAGGATGACCACGGGCTTGACGTTGCTTGCCTCTTCTGCGGCCTTGATGAACTTGTCCCCGGAACTGATATCTTCAAGATAGCCGACAATGACCTTTGTTGATTCATCACTTGCCAGGGATTGCAACAGATCGACTTCGGATATATCGGCCTTGTTGCCGATGGAAACAAGCTTGGAAAGTCCGAGATGGCGCCCCTTGGCCATATCAAGCATGGCTGTGCAGAGAGCGCCGGACTGAGAAAAAACAGCAATACCGCCGGATTCCGGCATGCCGCCGCCGGCAAAAGAGGCATTGAGATTATTTTCCGTATTGATCAAGCCAAGGCAGTTAGGTCCGAGAAGCCTGGCCCCGCCGCTGCGACAGATATCAGCGAGTTGCAGTTCTTTTTGCCTGCCCTCTTCACCGGTTTCCTTAAAACCGGCGCTGATAACGATGACGGATCCCGCCTTTTTGGCAACAGCGTCGCGGGCCGCATCACACACATATTTTCCCGGCACGACGATGATCACCTGGTCAACAGTGGACTCGTAATCACGTAATGAGGAATATACCTTAAGCCCCAGCAACTCACCCCCGGATGGATTAACCGGAATAATTTTCCCCTTGAACCCGCAGGTGATCAGGTTCTTGAGAATATCGTGCCCAACCTTGCCTGGTTTTTTTGAGGCCCCGATAACAGCAACCGATTCCGGTAGAAACAATTTTTCCAGCATTTGCTTTCCTCATTTATGGCTGTACGACAGGTATATGCACTGTAAACCCAGCCTCTTCGATTATTCGATGGACGGTGCGAATATTCATGGTATTAACCCGCAGATACAACATGTCCGGCTCCCGACCTTCCCCCGGGGCCCTGACCAGCCGGGTAAAAAAAACATTCTCGCGTTCCAGGGAATTAACCAGCATGCCCAATCCTGCCTGCGCTCCGACATCTTCAATGGCCACCAACACCGATCCCTTTTCACCAAGGCCAAACAGACGCCGGTAAGCGGCCATCATATCGTTGAGCGAAAAGATTCCCACCACCTTATTTCGGTCGTCAACAACAGGCAAAGCGCCGATACTACGGGTTTTAAAGAGCAACAGGGCATCATCCAAGGTTGATGTCGGGTGAAGAGTGACATAATCTTTGGACATAATCTCACTTACTTTAGTCTCCTTGACCTTTTTCAGCACCTGTGCCCGGTCATCATTACTGAGCACCGAAGAAGGACAGGCGGAACGGAGATCCCTATCGGTTACCATGGCAAGCAACCTGCCGTTTTCGTCCACCACCGGCAGGTGACGGAAATTTTTTTGGCTGAGTATTGCCGCCGCCTCGGTGACCGGTAGATCAGGGCCAATGGTAACGGGACCAAGGGTCATGGAGTATTGAATAAACATAGTGTGTTATGATTCCGTGTTTCCGGGTTCAAGGTTCAGGGGTTCAGGGTCGAGCAGACCCGACAGATAATTTTCAACACAATCAGCCAGCACCGGCAAATGATATCCACCTTCGAGGATGGAAACCAGTCGACCTCCACAATACTCCTGACTCCAGAGGGCCAGACGGCTGCCGATTTTTTCGTACAATTCACTTGAATAGGCAAGTCCGGACATATCATCAAGCCGATGCGCGTCAAAACCGGCGGCAATGACAAAGGCCTCAGGCTGATAGTTTGCCAGCAAGGCGGCCACCGGCCCGTCCAGGGCCGCTAGAACCCTGGCATCACCACTGCCGGGAGCCAGGGGAATATTTAAAATCTTCCCTTTTCCAGGCCCCAGGCCGTGCTCTTCTTCCCAGCCGGTGCCGGGAAAACTGAAACTGGGATGTTCATGGATGGAAATGTAAAGGACCTCGCCATCCTCTTCAAAGGCGGTCTGGATTCCGTTGCCGTGGTGGGCATCAAAGTCCAGCACACAGACGCGCCGACGGTCGTAGGATTGCTGCCAGTACCGGGCGGCCAGAACACAGTTGTTAAAAAAACAGAAACCAAAGGGACGGGTCGGCTCGGCATGATGACCGGGCGGTCTGGTGGCACAAAAAACAATCCTTTGTTCCTTGTGTTCACTGCCGACGGCCTGTTCAATCAGGTCAATGCCGCATAGCCCGGCACCGGCGGAAAGCATGGCAACATCATAGGACTCATAACCGATCTGATTGTCGGGATGATCAATGTAGGTGCGGCCGGAAAGCACGGCCTCTTCAAAGCGAAAGAGCCATGATTCGGGATGAAAGGTCATGAGTTCATCCCTGGTTGCCGGCCGGGGAGAAGCAGTGTCCACTAATGCGGCCAGTCTGCCGGTGGAAAACCTGTCGGTAATGACCTGCAACCGTTCAGGCACCTCGGGATGCTCTCCACCACCGGTATCATGGAGCTGATACCTGGGATCGGTAATGACCGTAATCCGTTTTCGGGTTCTCATGTTTTTTCAACTAACGCGGCATAGAAAAATAATGATATTTTATCCGTCTTTGGTGTAGCTGCTTTCCTGATCCAAGTCAACGACTTTCCTGCATTTTCCATAAAATACTTTTTATTATAAAATCAGCATGTTATAATTAGACAAATATCTCTACCAAATCTGAGGAGACACACAATGACGCAGAAGAACAGGACAATAACCTTCTACAAATCATCCCTCTGACCGCGCTGCATGATGGCCGGCCGGGCGCTGCGCAAAGTACAACAGGAGATGAATGATTTTCAGATCAAGGAGGTGGATGTACTGGCTCATCCTTTGACCGCTATTAAAGAGGGGATAACAATGATCCCTACCCTACAGCTTGACGGGGAACGGCTCTCGGGTATATTCGTTAAAGAACAGCAGATTCGCGACTTTTTACATACCGAGGATGCCTGAGGTCGTGCGTGTTCCCTCTCCTTTCCAGGGAACCCTGGCCGCTCTACTCTTGCCAGGTCTGCTCTTGTTTTCCGGCACGTCCCATGCCGACCAGTCAATGCTACTCCATTCACTGCCGCCGATCCTGGCCGCACGCGGCCCACATCAGTCACCTTCCTGGTGGCGACCCGATCCGGGCACAAGCTGGCAATGGCAGCTCAGCGGCACCATAGACACCTCAATTAATGTGGTCATGTATGACATTGATCTGTTTGACACACCACAGGCAACGATCAACAAACTTCATAATGATGGCCGCATAGTTATCTGTTATTTCAGCGCCGGCAGTTATGAAAATTGGCGACCGGACAAGGACAGCTATCCTTCGGAGATTTTAGGCCGTAACCTTGATGGCTGGCCTGGTGAAAAATGGGTTGATATCCGTCGGTTGGATACGTTAGGACCCATCCTGACCGCCCGTTTTGACCTGGCGGTGACAAAACAATGTGACGGCATTGAGCCGGACAACATTGACGGCTACACCAATAGCACCGGTTTCCCGCTGACCGCAGCAGACCAGATAGTCTTCAACCGCTGGCTGGCCGGACAGGCCCACAGTCGCGGCCTTTCCATCGGCCTGAAAAATGATCTTGACCAGATCCAGGAGTTGGTCAACGACTTTGACTGGGCCCTCAACGAACAGTGTTTTCAATATGATGAGTGTGACGCGCTGCTTCCCTTTGTCCAGACCGGCAAGGCGGTTTTCGGGGTGGAATACAAAGGTGATACAGGTGAATTCTGTCCAAAGGCCAATACGAAAAATTTTGACTGGCTGAAGAAAAAAATTAATCTCGACAGTTGGCGTATTCCCTGTCGAAATCAATAGAAAAACTCTCCAAGTAAGAGCCCAAGGGGCATGCCTGCTGCGGACGATCAGCAGGCCTTATGTAACACCAGTACACTGCGGCCTGCCACTAAAGAGAAAAGGTGGACAGATAAAAAACGTGGTCTGGCCCCGATTTACTCCGATTTACTACTTAATTGCCACATCATTTTCGTCTAGCGGATTATTTCGACCAATTTTGGATAAAGCATGATCAAACTTATCTCTATTACCTCTTAATGCTCGGCTTTCGAGATATTCCTGAGTTCTCAATGCTGACATCTTCTCAGCAAGGGCTGTGGATATAAATTGGTTGATAGAAATACCTTCTTCTTTTGCTATTTCTTTTACTTCTTTATGAAGGAAATTAGGTAATCTTAAGCTTACGGTACTCATAATAGCCCTCTCTCTTTTAGAAACTCCCAGGGAGTTACGGCAGTTATGCCAAATTTGGAGATGTTTTTAAAATCTTTTTTGTTGAATGTAATTATATATTGGCTTCGTGCCTTAACAGCTAATTCTAGAACTAAATCATCTTTTGGGTCTTTAAGGAATGGTCGCCACAGATAATTAATCTTGTGTCTATTGGAAGAAAAACAAACATAGTCAAGGATGTCATTTAAGTCTGAAACTTTGAGATTGATTTGATTTAGGAACCTAAGGGCTACAGATTCATATTCCATTATCAAAGGTACAGAAATATTAGTTTCAAATTCATTTTTACCAACAAGACTAAGCAGGTAAAAAGAAGCTCCCGTATCATTTCTGAGTGCTGAAATAAATATATTAGTATCGATGACAATTTGAATCTTTTTCATTTTGATACTGTATATAGCATCCTATGTGATGTCAAATTATATTGTTTTGGAAACCGAACGTTTGAAATAACTGGGTGAAAATCCGTTGAAAATCCAGGGACGCGTTACTGTTTTTTTAGGGAAACAGTATTATGTCACCGGATTTACCAATGTCACCGGATTTACCACGTTATGAGAACATATTGTTTATGGCTAGTAATTTTTTCCCTTTCGCTTCAATAGTAGAGCTACCTTCTCTCACAAATGCAACATCGCCCACAAAAGATATTTCTTTTTGTTTAGGGACTCGAATCCTAATCACAGTTACGCCTTTATACTCAACGGTGTCAACTTGGCTTAACACTCCACTCTTCAATGGTTCCGACAGTTCCGAATCATTAATTGCAGATAGTATTTTTGCCAAATATGCT
>WGCP01000269.1 GCA_015493715.1 Desulfobulbaceae bacterium | reverse complement strand
TTTTAAATCGATCTGTTTGAGCCATTGCTATCCCGGGGAGGGACGTATGGAAAAATCACCAAAAAGAGAGATGATAGGCTTTGAAGGTAAGGTATTGCTTAATACACTCAGGCGCCTGTATCGTCGTGGTGCTGTCGATAATATTATTAAATTAATCGGCAAAACCCATCCGGCCGACCTGGCCTGGATTTTTCGTTCTCTGCCTCCCGGTGAACAGAAAGATATTTTTCAGATTATCGCCAACACCGATATTATTTCCGACTTTTTAAGTGAGCTTGATTCCTCCATTATGGTCGATCTGGTCGCCGGCCTTTCTCCGGCGTTAATGGCCGGCATTGTCAGTAAAATGGCCTCTGATGATGCTGCAGACCTTTTGGAAGCACTGCCCGACGAGATTGCCAAAGAGATTCGGGCGCACATGCAGACAGAAGAGCGGGAAGAAGTCGAAGAGCTCCTCAAGTATGATCCCGAGACCGCCGGTGGTATCATGTCGCCGGATTTCATGTATCTGGATGAAAATCTGACCGTTGAAGAGGCGATCAAAAAAGTCCAGAAACGTAGTGAAGACAAAGAGATGGTGTTCTATCTTTATATCACCCACGGTGAAGGACAGTTGGCCGGGGTACTTTCTCTGCGTGAGTTATTGATGCATCCAATGCATCGAAAACTCAAAAACATCATGAATACCAACGTGATTTCCGTCACCACCGATACCGACCAGGAAGAGGTGGCCCATATTGTTTCCCAGTATAATTTATTAGCCGTGCCGGTCGTGGACGCCACCTTTAAACTCGTCGGTATAGTAACCGTTGATGATATTATTGATGTCCTGCGTGAGGAGGCAACCGAAGATTTCCTCCAGATGGCCGGTGCAGGAAAGGAGCAGGAAATTCTCCTCAAGCCGTTGCATAAAAAAATAATGCTGCGTGCGCCCTGGCTTCTGGTTGCCTGGGTAGGAGGCGTCGGGGCAATGTTTATCATCAATCATTTCCAGGGAGAACTGAAAAAGGTCCTGGTCCTTGCTTCATTTATTCCGATTATAGGCGGTATGGGCGGCAATATAGCCACCCAGTCGAGCAGTATCATTGTTCGCGGCCTGGCCACCGGTCGTGTTGATCTCGGCCATTACCTCTCAACTATCGGCAAAGAACTTTTATTGGGCATTGTCTTGGGAACATCATTTGGTGTTATTTTAGGGCTTCTTGCTTATATCAAATATCAGACGCCGATATATCTTGGCATGGTTGTCGGCCTTACCGTTGCAATTAATATGACCGCAGCCGCAACCGTGGGAACAACGGTGCCGCTGGTGTTAAAAAAATTACATGTCGATCCTGCCGTTGCCACGGGTCCGTTCATTACGACCACTATTGATGTCCTTGGTGTTACGCTCTATTTTTCCATTGCCAAAATTTTTCTTCACCTGTAGCCGTTGGTGTTATGACCAAGATCAAAATTTCCAGACTGGGCCGATTCTCTCCTGTCCTCCTCTACCTTCTTCTTGGGGTGGGTGGATGGCTTTTATACCAGACCTTCCAGCCCTCTCTCCATGATCCTGGCGCTATGCCGAGATCGGTCATTGCCCGTGGCGACCTGGCTGAAGATGAAAGAAATACCATAGAGGTCTTTAAAAATACCGCGCCATCCGTAGTGTACATTACTTCCATCGCCCTGCGGCGGGGATTGTTTAATCTCAACGTCTACGAAATCCCCCAGGGCACGGGTTCAGGCTTTATCTGGGATAAAAAAGGACGTATCGTCACCAACTATCATGTTATTTCCGATGCCAGCCGTTTGGAGGTAACCCTTGCCGATCATTCCACTTGGAAAGCCGTGTTGGTCGGCGCCGCTCCTGATCGTGATATCGCAGTCTTACAGATATCAGCTCCGAAAAGTTCCTTATTTCCGATAATTATTGGGGAGTCCGACGACCTTCTGGTCGGGCAGAAGGTCTTTGCCATCGGCAATCCATTTGGGCTGGACCAGACCCTGACCACCGGTGTCGTCAGTGCGCTTGGCCGGGAGATAAAATCCGTCACCGGTCGGACGATTTCAGGCGTGATTCAGACCGACGCTGCGATAAATCCGGGTAATTCCGGTGGTCCGCTCCTTGACAGCGCCGGTCGGCTGATCGGAGTCAATACCGCTATTTACAGCCCGAGCGGCGGGAGTTCCGGCATAGGTTTTGCCGTGCCCGTTCATGAGGTCAACTCCGTGGTGCCCCTGTTGATACGGCATGGCCGCCTGATCAGGCCCGGCCTTGGTATCAGTCTTGCCCCGAAAAGGCTTGCCGACGAATTTGGTCTTGCCGGTGTTCCTGTCTTAAAGGTGCAGCCGGGATCAACGGCGGCAAAGGCCGGGCTTCGAGGTGTCAGTCAGGTCCAGGGAGGTATGATACTTGGGGACTGCATCCTGGCCGTCGATGGGAAAAAGGTCCACGACTATAAGGAGTTCCGTGATTTACTCGAGCAGCATGAAGTAGGCAACACTGTTGTCCTTACCATCCTGCGTAACGGGAAAGAACAACAACTCACTGTTGCTCTTGAGGCCATGGAGTAGTCGTGCCTTACTCCTGAATTTTCGTCATGAAAAACAGGTAAGCGTAGGCTCCGAGAAATTTATTACGTAAATTTATTATTATTTCAATAGATTACCTGCCACCAACAATAGTAGATGTAATAAAATTGTTGCATGTTTTGTAGGGGCGAATTTATTCGTCAAAGGCGTCTCACATGGCGGCTGAAGCCGCCCCAATTTGGGTTGCGGGCAAGGCCCCGCCTAGGGTGATCATCAAGGTCTTTAGTGGAGGGCAAGCGTGAAATTGTCGAGACGAGGGCGAAAACTCTTTATCCTGGTTATTGCTCTACTGGTTTCCGGGCTTTATGCCAGGTACCCCGGTCTGTTTTCATCTTCAGGTGGCCGGAGTGTTGCTCTTCAGCAGAGCGCAATCACCACGGCCTACAGGGCACGAAAAAGTAATATTCAGGTCAGCGGGGAGGGAGTAGTCAGTAGGGTACTTCCTGATGACCGGCAGGGAATACGGCACCAAAAGTTTATTCTACATCTTTCTTCCGGGCAAAGTCTGCTGGTGGCCCATAATATTGACCTTGCCCCGCGTATTCCACATCTGAAAAAAGGAGATCGGATATCCTTTACCGGGGAATACGAATGGAATCCCAAAGGCGGTGTGCTGCACTGGACCCATAAGGATCCTCATGGCCGCCATGCATCCGGCCGGCTTAAGCGGGGAAACCAGGTATATCAATAGGAAAGGTTTTTCGTGCCTGCACAAAAGGCGTGCGAAATTTTTTTTCCAGTGGGGCTTTTCTCTATTGTTTCATCACTTCAAGGGTACCATTAATAATGCCGGCGGTATCAAGGCCCGCATCTTTCCACAGCAGTGCCTGGGGGCCCTGTTCAATAAAGGTGTTTCCGTATCCCAACAGCCGCATGGGAATGTTGATGTGTAATTCGATCAGCATCTGGAGCACGGCACTGCCGAAACCGCCTTTTTTCACATTGTCTTCAATGGTGACAATCCGACCGGTCTTTTTTGCCCAATGACTGATGAGTTCATTATCAAGGGGCTTGATGAAGCGCGGATTGATGACTGCAGCGCTGATGCCGAGTTTTTCCAGGCCCTCAGCCGCCTCCAATGCAGGATACACCCGGTTACCGATCGGCAGAAGCAAGACATCATCACCCTCCCGCAATAGTTCCCCTTTGCCGATGGCAAGCGTTGTTTCAGGGGCTTTAAGCTCGACATCGACGCCGCTTCCGCGCGGATAGCGAAGGAGAACAGGCGCGCCGTGGTTTATGGCGGTATACAGCATGTGCTGTAACTCATTTTCATCTTTGGGCGCCATCATGGTAAGGTTCGGGATACAGCGAAACAGCGAAAGATCAAAAACGCCGTGATGGGTGGGGCCGTCATCACCGACCACTCCGCCCCGGTCAAGCGCCAGGGTCACCGGCAGGTTCGGCAGACAGACATCATGGATAACCTGATCCATGGCCCTTTGCATAAAAGTTGAGTACACGGCGACCACCGGCCGCATTCCTTCCATGGCCTGTCCGGCGGCAAAGGTGACGGCATGTTGCTCGGCTATCCCTACATCAAAAAAACGGTCCGGGAATTCCTTGCTGAATTCCATAAGCCCGGTACCGGCGGGCATGGCAGCGGTAATGGCTGTGATCCGACGGTCTTTCCGGGCCAGAGCACAGAGGGTGTTACCGAATACTTTGGTATAGGCGATCACGCCACCTGAACTTTTTGCCTTGCCGGTAGCGATATCAAAGGGACCAATGCCGTGGTAATCGCCGGGGTTGGTTTCCGCTGGTTCATATCCCTTTCCCTTGGTCGTCAGTACGTGCACAAGGACAGGACCGTGGCTGTGTTTCTTAACGTTTTGCAGGGTTGTGATCAGGTCTTCAATATTATGACCGGGAATGGGGCCGACATACTGAAATCTTAGTGCCTCAAAAAGCATGCCCGGAGTCAGAAAACTTTTCAGGCTTTCTTCACTTTTACGCAAGACCTGGAGGATATTTTCTCCGACGGAAGGCAAGGCCATGAGACTGTTTTCAATATGGTCACGCAACCGTCTGGCTGTTTTTCCAGTGAGTTTTTTATTGATAAAACTGGACATGGCCCCGACATTTGGAGAGATTGACATCTCGTTGTCATTGAGGATGACGATCAAATCTTTATCCAGGTGTCCAGCCTGATTCAATCCTTCAAAGGCAAGCCCGGCAGTCATGGATCCGTCGCCGATGACTGAAATAACCTTACGGCAGCTCTTCATCAGACATTTGCCGACGGCAATGCCCAGGCCATAGGAAATGGAGGTGGAGCTGTGCCCGGTCTCAACCACATCGTACGGACTTTCTTCCCTTTTGGGGAAACCACTGAGGCCCTGATGCTGGCGCAGGGTATGAAACCGATCACGTCTACCGGTGAGCAGCTTGTGGGCATAGGTTTGATGGCCGACATCCCAGATGATTTTATCATCCGGTGTATCAAAGACATAATGCAGGGCAATGGTGAGTTCCACCACCCCGAGACAGGGCGCAAGATGGCCCCCGGTTTCGGCAACGGTATGAATGATTTTGTCCCGTAATTCCTGAGCAAGCGTCTCCAGTTGTGGCTGCGACAGTTTGCGAAGATCCGTGGGGGAATCTATGGAGTCAAGCAGATTGGTCTGAGCGTCTGCCTGTGTGTTCATCATGAGCATAGAAATGGAACCGGGTAGAAGTTAATGAAAGGAAAGAAAAAGCTGAATCGTCGGCTAGTTTGACGGGGTGCTTTCCTCAAAAGGCTCGGTCTGCAACCGATTTCCTTTGTTCAGTACCAGGTCGACTCTGGTTTTTGCCTCTTCAAGTTTCTGGTTGCAGAATTGGACCAGGGCAATACCTTCATCAAATTTTTTCAAACTTTTTTCCAGGCTGAGTTCACCTTCTTCAAGTTCATCCGTAATGGATTCCAGGCGAGACAGCGCACTTTCAAAGGTTTTTTTGGCCATGCCGGTATGTCGGACGATTGTGTTTAGTAATTATCAGAAAATAGTCCACGGTGTGTGTTGTTCTTCCGGGATATTTGTATGCGTTATTGTGGCTGTAGCCCGTTTCGAAGTCTACGCTTATCCGAAGTCTACGCTTATCCGAAGTCTACGCTTATCCGAAGTCTACGCTTATCCGAAGTCTACGCTTATCCGAAGTCTACGCTTATCTGGTTCAGCCATGTCGGTTCATTTGTAAAGAGCAGAATATCCTGCCGGAAAACAGAGCCGCTACTGTTGAAAGGCTCCGGTAACTGTGGCAAAAGTTTAAAAACGGGCTGTGGTTGTCGACCGTACTTTACAAAGTGACCCTGTAGAGATAATCTACCTATAGTAAACCGTAATTATATCGCTTTCAAGGGTTCTTTTTTTATGCCTCCTATTGTTGATGAATTTCATAACTGGCTTCGTGTAGAACGCGGATATTCGCCGCGAACGGTCGATTCCTACCTTTCCGATCTCAAAGAACTTCTTCTTTTCTGTCAACAAAATGACGAACTTGACCCAATGCGTACGGAAACGCTGCGCAGGTTTATCGGTTCTCTGCACGGGAAAAATTCTTCGGCATCCGTTGCCCGTAAGTTATCAGCGCTCCGCACTTTTTTCAGGTTTCTGCAGATGCAGGGCAAAATCGATAAAAATCCCCTTCAGGGTATTGCCAATCCTCGTCTGGTTCGCTATATTCCGTCGTTTCTTACCGTGGATGAGGTTTTCTGCCTGCTTGACGCCCCCGGAAGCGCGGACAAGCTGGCCCTGCGGGACAAGGCTCTCATGGAAGTTTTATATGCAACGGGAATACGGGTTTCGGAAGTGGTTTCGTGTAATATCAGTGACCTTGATTTTGATTTAGGCATGGTTAAGGTAACGGGCAAGGGAAACAAGGAGCGGATTGTTCCGTTTGGCCGGGCGGCGGAAGAGGCATTGCAGCGTTATTTTCCCCAGCGGCAAACACTTATTACGGCACGGGCCGCCAGGGGCGGAACACCTGAAAAAAGCGCCCTTTTTTTGAACAACCGAGGCACCCGTCTCACTGCACGCAGTGTTGAAAGATTGATCGGGAATTATGGACGACGGGCCGGCATTCAGGTAACGGTCACTCCCCATGCCCTCCGTCATTCCTTTGCCACTCATCTACTTGAAATGGGGGCCGATCTGCGAACGGTACAGGAATTATTGGGGCATGTCAGTCTATCGACAACCCAAAAGTACACCCATGTCAATATGGAACATCTGACACGGGTGTACGATGCGGCCCATCCATTGGCACAAAACAACGGCAATCTCACATCTTCATAAATGCTTTATACAGCGCTATCTATTCCGGCATCCACGGGATGTCATTGAGGACCCATGCAACAAATACGTTCAACTACAATTCTCGCTCTTCGCCATAAGAATGAAATAGTCGTTGCCGGCGACGGTCAGGTCAGCCTTGGTCCCACGATTATCAAACACCAGGCGCGCAAGGTCAGACGGCTTTACCACGACAAGGTCATTACCGGATTTGCCGGATCAACGGCCGATGCCCTGACGTTGTATGATAAACTTGAGCAGAAACTGGAACAGTTTAACGGCAATCTACTCCGTTCCGCCGTGGAACTTGCCAAGGACTGGCGTACCGATAAATATCTGCGCCGTCTTGAGGCTATGCTTATTGCCGTTAACGAGGAGAGTTCCCTGCTGCTTTCAGGAACCGGGGATGTCATAGAGGCGGACGACGGCATCCTTGCTATCGGCTCAGGTGGTCCTTATGCCCAGGCCGCAGCAACAGCCCTTGTTCGGCACAGTGATCTTGATGCCGAATCCATCGCCCGCGCGGCCATGGAGATTGCCGGTTCTATCTGCGTCTATACCAACCAGCAGATTATTATTGAAAAAATTTGAACGCTCAATTCAGGTTGACCGAACCCTAAGGGGCACCGGACAAGTATTTTTTTCCGGGGCACTAACCGCTGGTTTTCCAATTCCCGAAAATTTTCCGGTTTCAGTGAAAAATCCATAGAAGGAACATTCATGAAAAAAAGAGAACAATCGCTTACGCCCAGGGAGATCGTTGAGGCCCTGGATAAATACATTATCGGTCAGGATGATGCCAAGCGCTCCGTGGGTATCGCCCTGCGTAATCGCTGGCGCCGACAACAGGTCGATCCTCAGCTGCGGGATGAAATAGCACCAAAAAATATTATCATGATCGGACCGACCGGTGTCGGTAAGACTGAAATAGCCCGGAGACTAGCCCAGCTTGCCCGGTCGCCGTTTCTCAAGATTGAGGCCTCCAAATTCACCGAGGTCGGCTATGTCGGCCGTGATGTCGAATCCATGGTGCGTGATCTGCTGCAATTGGCAATCACCATGGTTTCAAAGGAAGAGGAAAAAAATGTTTCCGAAAAAGCCGAACAGATGGCTGAGGAGAGGCTTCTTGATCTCCTCCTGCCCGCTGCGGGAGTGCGGCCTCCCGAACCTGCTGCCGCCGGTAAAGATATTCTTGCCATAGACTATCGTGATACATATCCAGACCTTGAACATTCAGGGCCCGACCAGGAACTGACCCGGGAAAAACTTCGTCGGATGCTGCGTTCCGGAGAACTTGACAAACGCCTTGTCGAGCTTGACGTATCCGCCCCGGCAGCCGCTCCCATGGTGGAGGTTTTTTCCGCATCCG
Source organism: Desulfobulbaceae bacterium (assembly GCA_015493715.1). Taxonomy (GTDB): domain Bacteria; phylum Desulfobacterota; class Desulfobulbia; order Desulfobulbales; family Desulfobulbaceae; genus DRLX01. The sequence continues at coordinate 6,745 of WGCP01000269.1, read as the reverse complement.
GTATGGAGGATATGCAGTCCTCACTGCAGGATGCCTTTTCCAAATTTTTTCCCAAGAAAAAGCATAGACGGAAAATTTCCGTTCCCGATGCACTGGAATTTCTCAAAAAGGAAGAGGCGGAACGGCTGGTTGACATGGAAAGCGTGAATGAGAAGGCCATTCGTAAAACCGAGCAATCAGGTATCATTTTCCTTGATGAAATCGACAAGATTGCCTCAAGGGGCGGCGGTTCCAGCTCTCCTGATGTTTCCCGTGAAGGCGTGCAGCGCGACCTTCTGCCTATTGTTGAGGGCACGACGGTGCATACTAAACATGGTATGGTGCGCACCGACCACATTTTGTTCATTGCCAGTGGCGCCTTTCATCTGAGCAAGCCATCAGATCTTGTGCCGGAGCTGCAGGGTCGTTTTCCCATCCGGGTGGAACTCAATGCCTTAGGAGAAAAAGAGTTTTTCAGGATACTGACTGAACCGCAGAATGCTTTGCTCAAGCAATACACGGCCCTGATGGCAACCGAGGGAATTGATTTACATTTTGAAGAGGCCGCCGTTCATGAGATGGCGTCCATAGCCGTGCAGGTCAATCAGAAGACAGAGGATATCGGCGCCCGCAGATTGCATACCATTATGGAGCGGGTGTTGGATGAACTTTCCTTTGATGCCCCGGAACGGGAGGAAGCGGCCTTTACCGTTACTGCCGACTATGTTCGCAAGCAGTTGGCCGATATTTCCGATAATGAGGATTTAAGCAGGTATATTTTATAAACCGGCATGGCTGGACCAGGTTTTCAGACCACAGCTACAGTCAGATAAGCGTAGACTTCGGCAATGAAAATAGTCTGGAAGCGCAAGACTCTGTGTGTTATTTTCGGATAAACCGGCATTCCCGGCACGCCGGGCACAACAAATGATGAAAATAGTATATTTCAGAAGCTTTTGTATACCCGCAGAGCGGATGTGCAACCTCATTTAAAACCAAATATTAATCTGTTACACCGCAGAGCGGTGTAACAAGACTGGGCTCGCAGCACCGCTCTGCTGCGCGGTTTTTTTGGCGCTCTGCGCCATTTTCGGACAAATCGATTCCGGAAGGAGGGAAGATATGGATTTTTACATTGAAGACGATTTAAAGTACTGTCCGCGTTGCAAAGATGAATATCGTGCGGACATAGAGACCTGCGCGGCCTGTGAAATACCCCTGTTGACGGGTGTGGCCATGCGGGCAATGCTGGAGGAGAAAAACAAGGCCAGGAAAAATCGCAGCATGGAGATCAGCCCGGACGAAGAGCTGGTCGATATTCGCAGGGGGCCGGTGTTGGCCATGAAAGAATTACAAAAAGTGCTTGCCGATCACGAGTTGCCCGCCCTTGTCGTCAATGAGAAGAGTGGCTGCGGGCAGGGTTGTTGCGGAGCTGAACTCCTGCTCAAGGTGCGGCTCAGTGATATACAGGAAGTGATGGCGGTTCTTGAGGAAGAGCATGTCCGCTCCACGGCCCTGACGGAACACGATACCAGTTATGTTGACGCGGTTTTCAATACCCATGCCGAGCAGGCAACCTGTCCGGCCTGCGGCTGTACCTTTCCGACAACTCAGCCGACCTGCCCGGACTGTGGACTCTGCTTTGCCTGATTGGCGGCTGAAGTCCCACCCTACGGGTTTTGGTTGCGGGAAAAGCCCGTCTTAAGCGCCCTTGCCGGACCAGCCCCTGCTCTTTTTCTTTCTTCTGTGGACCTCGGTGGGCTTCATGTGTATCTGCAACCCATTTTCCCCACAGAGTCCGGTCATGGAATGAAGAAAATCAGGGGTGGGCTGGATGGCCATATCCTTGAGCACGTCAATATCCACCTCGCCCCGGCCATCGAAATGCAGGGTCAGGTGGACGGGCACCTTGCCGTGAAAGGAATAGAGCATCTCTTTGATCTGTTCCATGTGTTGACGCGAGGTTTTGTTTGCCTGCAGCCGGATAATCGTTTTTTCCGTATATTTGGCAAAGGCATCGGCCAGCCGGTCAATTGACTGGGCAATGATCTTGGCGCCCCGTTCTCCCTGCTGTACCGTACCGAGCACTATGAGTGGCTCCTCACTGCCGAGCAGATGAGAACATTGCTCAAATGTTGAAGGAAAAACAATCACCTCCACGCGGGAGGTCATGTCTTCAAGCACGGTAAAGGCCATTCTGTCACCCTTACGCGATTTATGCTCCTTTACCTGTTGGATCAGGCCGCCAACTCTGACCGGCTGGCCGTCGCGCCAGCCCTCAAGATGTTCGATGTCCGTATCAACCACTCGTTTTATGTCGCCCATCACCGATTCCAGAGGATGTCCAGTCAGGAAAAAACCCACGGTTTCCTTCTCATAGGTGAGTTTTTTCAGCTCGGGCCAGTCTTCGACATTAGGGAGTTCAATTTCCTGTTCCTTGCCGGTTTCCTGTTCAGGTCCGGCCAGGGCAAAGAGATTCATCTGTCCGCTTAACCGGTCGCGCTGCACGGCTTTGGCATGATCAAGCGCCTGGTCAAGAACTTCCATGTATTGAGCACGTTTTCCGCCCAGCGAATCAAAGGCGCCTGCCTTGATGAGGCTTTCAATCACCTTGCGGTTGACCCTGGCTGAATCTATCCTGCCGCAGAAATCGGCCAGCGAGGCATAGGGACCGTTTTCTTCACGTTCTTCTATGATGGAATCAAGGGCGGCGCCGCCCACGTTTTTGACGGCGGCCAGGCCAAAACGAACGCGGTCGTTAATTACCGTAAAATCATCAAACGATTCATTGATGTCCGGCGGCAGAACCGGAATATCCATGCTCCTGCATTCATTGATGTACTTCACTACCTTGTCGGTATTATCGACATCGCAGGAGAGCAGGGCGGCCAGAAACTGGGAAGGATAATGGGCCTTGAGATAGGCGGTCTGGTAGGCGATCAGGGCATAGGCTGCGGAATGGGACTTATTGAACCCGTAGCCGGCAAATTTTGCCATCAGATCAAAGATGTACTTGGCCTTGTCCTTGGGAATATTGTTTTTGGCGGCTCCCTGCATAAATTTGCCGCGCTCCTCCTCCATAACCTCGGGGATCTTTTTTCCCATGGCCCGCCGAAGAATATCGGCATCACCCAGGCTGTACCCTGCCAGGATGTTGGCGATCTTCATGACCTGTTCCTGGTAGACGATAACGCCGTAGGTCTCTTCAAGAACCGCTTTGATCTGGGGCAGGGGGTATTCGGGGGGTCTTCTGCCGTGTTTGGTTTCGACAAAGGTGTCCACCATGCCGGAATCGAGCGGTCCCGGCCTGTACAGGGCAACAAGGGCAATCATATCACTGAACTGTTCCGGCGCCATTTTAATGAGCAGCTCCCGCATGCCGTCACTCTCGAGCTGGAAGACGCCCAGGCTGTCGCCCTTGCAGAGCAGGGAATAGGTCAGGGGATCATCCATGGGAATCTTGGCCAGATCAACATCAAGGCCGATATCCTTTTTGATGAGTTTCAGCGCCCGGTCGATGACGGTCAGGGTCTTGAGGCCCAGAAAATCAAACTTAATCAGTCCGGTTTTCTCGGTGTATTTCATGTCATACTGGGTGAGAACCTCTTTATTCGGCCCCACACAGAGGGGAAGATATTCCACCATGGGCTTGGGCGAGATCACCACACCGGCGGCATGAATGGTTTTATGGCGGGAAAGGCCTTCCAGGGTCTGGGACACGGAGAGCAGCTCACGGATGGCATCATCCTTCATGGCCTCTCTGAGTCGAGGTTCCTTGTCAATGGCCTTTTTCAGCGTAATTTTCAGCTCTTCCGGAACCAGCTTGGCGATCCGGTCAACCGTGGGCAAGGGGATCTCAAGTACTCGGCCGACGTCACGCAGGACGGCGCGTGCCTTCATCGACCCGTAGGCTACAATCTGGGCAACATGCTTTGCGCCGCCATAGCGCCTGCGCACATAACCAATCACCTCGTCACGCCGTTCCTTACAGAAATCGACATCAAAGTCAGGCATGGACTGCCGTTCAACGTTGAGAAAACGTTCAAAAATAAGGCCATAGGGTATGGGGTCGATATCGGTGATGAACATGCAATAGGCGGCCAGACTGCCGGCGCCGGAACCACGGCCCGGACCAACCGGGATCTTTTCTTTTTTTGCCCAGGTAATGAAATCAGCGACAATAAGAAAGTAGCCGGCAAATCCCATGGTGCGGATGACCCCGATTTCCATGGTCAGCCGGTCTTTATACTGCTGTTCCAGTTCAGGACTTACCTCCTGCAGCTCGCGCAGATGATCAAGACGGACGGTCAGTCCGTCCCAGCAGGCCTTTTCAAACAGGCTCTCAAGACTTTCATTCTCTGGTACAGGAAAAATAGGGAAATGATGGGCGCCGAATGAGAGTTCAAGATTGCAGCGCTCGGCAACTTCGATTGTATTGCTTATCGCTTCCGGGCAGTAGGAAAAACGCTCCGCCATCTCGTCGGGAGATTTAAAATAGAGTTCATCGGTGGAAAAACGAAATCTCTTGGGATCATTAATGGTCTTTCCGGTCTGGATGGAGAGCAGCACCTCGTGCGCGTATGATTCTTCCCGGCCCAGGTAATGGCAGTCATTGGTGGCCACCAGTTTGATGCCAAGTTCTTTGCCCAGCGACATCAAGCCCTCGTTGACAACGGTCTGTTCAGCAATCCCGTTTTCCTGGATTTCAAAATAGAGCCGGTCGCCGAAAATTTTCTGCAGTTCAACTGCCTTGTTACGGGCACCTTCCGAGTCATTATGGGCGATACGCCAGGGGATTTCACCGTGCAGGCAGGCGGTCAGGGCAATGAGTCCTTCCTGGTGATCGGCAATTGCCTCCTGGTCGATGCGCGGCTTGTAGTAAAACCCCTCAGTCTGGGCAATGGTAGCCAGCTTCATCAGGTTTTTATAGCCGGTTTCATTCATGGCCAAAAGGACCATATGAAAGTTGTGACCCGCAGTTTTGTCATGGAGCAGGCGGCTCTTTTGCGCCACATAAAACTCACAGCCGATCAGGGGTTTTATGCCCGCCTTTTTTGCCTTTTCATAGAACATAAGGGCACCGTACATGGCGCCGTGATCGGTGACGGCCACTGCCGGCATGTCATATTCAAGGCTGCGGCTGATCAGGTCATCCAGGCGGATGGCCCCGTCAAGCATGGAAAACTGGGTGTGGACATGGAGATGAACAAAGGGTGCGGACATGGAATTTTCCGTTTATAAAGTGTATGGTTATCGTTGTTTCGGTAGGCCGCGTACGCTTTCCAACAGGGCTTCGCTGAAATCAGCTCCCTTGATTTTCGCTCCGGTCAGATTCGCCTTAATCAGGTTGGCGCCTTTGAGATTGGCGCCGGTCAGATCGGCTCCCCGGAGATTTGCGCCGGGCAGGTTGGCATAGGAGAGATCGGCACCCGCAAGATTTGCCCCTTCCAGGTTTGCCCGTCGCAAGTTGGCCATGCGTAAAAGAGCGCCCCGCAGGTTGGCCCCTGCCAGTTGCGCGCCCACAAGGTCCGCCTTTTTCAGATTTGTTTCAGCCAGATTGCAGCCGGGGCAATCTCTGGCCATCCATTTTACTGTGGAACGAATATTTTTCTCTCCTGATTCTCCTGAGACCGGCCGTTCTTCGGTGATGGATTTGCTGAATTGATCAGTCTCTTCCTGTGGTTGCGCCGCTGCTGCTGCCGTTTCTTCCCGTGCCCGCACGGATCTGTTTTTGGCACGCATTGAGTGGCGGTAGCTTTTCTTTTTCTTGTTAACGGTATAATAGAGATGTTTTGTGTCTCCTGTATATTGAGTACCGCTGTATTTCAGAACGCCGTTACCGGTGGCAAGATGATATTTTCCTCCGGATGCAAGCACTTGATAGCAGAGCAGATCACCAAACCACCAGTGGCTCATGCGCATGCAGAGCTCTGCATCGTTACTGACATCCCATCTGCCGATGTCCTTGTTATTGTAAATGTCTTTGCCGAAAAGCTTTCCCGAGTGATCAAAATAGAGATAGGACTCTTCTTCGAAAGATTTGAGAAACAGGGTGTTGCCGTCCACAAGTTTGAGGACCGCATCCGGGGGCATGGGACGGGCCCCGGCTTTTTGTTCAAGTTTTTTCACACTTGTTGGTCCGCAGCCGGCAAGTAAAACGAGACAACATAGGATGGGAAAATATTTCATGGGCATGACCTGGTAGAATAAATGATTGTTCTTTGATGAGTTCAGGGTGGCCTTCAATTGTGGAACCATTATTGTTCCGTCCATTGTCTGGGTCTATGCATGGTTTGTTGTAGCCGTCCAATTGGGTCCGGCTCAGCTATACTCGCCCGCAACCCAGACACCGCAGGAGGGGCTTCAGCCGCGACGCGATAATTTTTCTCCGGTTGTTACAATTGTTCACCGGCATAACAGGCGAATAAATTCGCCTTTGCAGCACGTGCAATAATTTAGCAACACCCGGTCTGTAACGAGGTAACATGCTAAAATTATACTCAATGTAATCTGAAATTTTCTCGGAGTCTGCGCTTACATGTTTTTTATGACAGAAAATGAACTGTAAGGCACTGATATGGTTGACAGTTGTCAAGACCAAAAACGTACCCGCTACCCTTTTTTTCGTCGGTAATGCCGACGGCTGCAAGAGGGTTTATTTAACATCTTCCAGCGCATTATCAGAGACGGGGTCATTGTATAACGACGGTTGATCAGTCTGATATGCTCGGGTCGGAACCGAATGAATTGGCTTCGTCGTGGAGCT
>WGCP01000268.1 GCA_015493715.1 Desulfobulbaceae bacterium | reverse complement strand
GGTCGGGGTGGTCATCAGATGAGACCATACATTAACAGCAAAGAGCAGCGATCTGTGTGCAGAGGTTGAGGAACGCGAGATGAAACGAGATCTTGATAAGGTACGTAATATTGGAATTAGCGCCCATATTGATTCGGGCAAGACCACGCTTACCGAGCGTATTCTTTATTACACCCAGCGTATTCATGCTATCCATGAAGTGCGCGGAAAAGACGGCGTCGGCGCGACCATGGATTCCATGGAGCTGGAAAAGGAACGCGGGATCACCATTCAGTCCGCTGCAACTTTTTGTAACTGGAAAGGCTACGATGTCAATATTATTGACACGCCGGGGCATGTGGACTTTACGGTTGAGGTGGAACGGGCCCTGCGTGTACTTGACGGGGCTATCCTAATCCTCTGTTCGGTCGGAGGAGTACAGTCTCAGTCAATTACCGTTGATCGTCAGATGACCCGGTACAATGTTCCTCGGATTGCCTTTATTAATAAGTGTGATCGAACCGGCGCCAATCCTTATCGCGTTACGCAGCAGTTACGTGATAAGTTGAATCTGAACGCCATTATGCTGCAGATTCCCATCGGCCTAGAAAATGATATGGAAGGGGTGGTTGATCTTGTCACCATGAAGGCGATCTATTTTGATGGTGATCAAGGAGATGAGCTTCGTTATGAAGCGATTCCGGATCGTCTCAAAGACGAGGCGGAAGAGAAGCGGGAAGAACTGCTTGATGCCGTTTCCATGTTCTCCGATGAGTTGATGGAGGCCATGCTCGAAGAACAGGAGATTTCCGAGGAGATGATTCATGCCGCAATCCGTAAGGGTACGCTCTCTCTGGAGCTTGCTCCGGTGATGATCGGGTCGGCCTACAAGAATAAAGGTATACAGCCGCTGCTTGATGCGGTGAACGCTTATCTTCCCTGTCCCCTTGATGTGGAGAATATCGCCCTTGATATAGATAATGATGAGGCTGAAATCAAGGTGTCCAATGATCCCAATGACAAGCTTGTGGCGCTTGCCTTCAAGCTTGAAGACGGCAGATATGGTCAGTTGACCTATATTCGTACCTATCAGGGAGTTATTAGAAAAGGCGCTACCATCATTAATACCCGGACAGGTAAAAAACTGAAAGTCGGTCGCCTGGTTCGCCTTCATGCCGATGAAATGGAAGAGATCGAAGAGGCCGGTTCCGGTGATATTGTCGCCCTGTTCGGAGTAGATTGCGCATCCGGCGATACCTTCTGTGAGCCGGGCCTGAACTGGTCCATGAGCTCCATGCACGTGCCGGCTCCGGTAATATCCCTGGCAATCAGTCCGGTTGATAATAAGGCCCAGGGGAACATGTCCAAGGCGTTGAACAGGTTTACCAAGGAGGACCCGACCTTCAAGACCTATGTCGACCACGAGACCAACGAGACGATTATCTCCGGTATGGGTGAATTGCATCTTGAAGTCTATATAGAACGTATGAAACGGGAATATGATGCCGCAGTGGAAATAGGCGCACCCCAGGTCGCCTATCGGGAAACCATTACCGGTCGATCGGATTTCAATTATATCCATAAGAAACAGACCGGAGGCTCGGGACAGTTCGGTCGTGTCGGCGGCTACATGGAACCATTGGAAGAGGGCGAATACGAATTTGTCGACGAGATCGTCGGCGGTGTTATTCCCCGTGAATATATTCCATCCTGTGACAAGGGTTTTCAGGCGAGCATGAAAAAAGGAACTCTGATCGGAGCCCCGATCACCGGAGTCAAGATGGTGATCAATGACGGTAGTTTTCATGCGGTCGACTCTTCAGACATGGCCTTCCAGCAGGCGGCAAAGGGTGCTTTTCGCGAAGGATATGCCAAAGCAAACCCGGTTATCATGGAACCGATTATGAAAGTTGCGGTTGAAGGGCCGTCCGAGTTCCAGGGCGCGGTCATGGGAAGCCTGAACCAGCGGCGCGGTATGATTGTCGGCACCTTTGAAGAGGGAAATTATACAGTGGTTGAGGCGGAGATGCCTTTGTCGGAAATGTTTGGCTATTCAACGACACTGCGCTCGCTTACCCAGGGAAAGGCGGAATTTACTATGGAATTTTCTTCCTATAAGCAAGTTCCCAAAAGCGTGGCCGAAGAGTTGATTAAGGCGTTTCAGACTGAGAAGAGTGAAGGGTAATCGGTGAGTCCGCTCATCGTGACAGGCAGATAAAAGCACGAGTACAAGGAAAAGAGGCAAGGTAATGGGATACGAACCGCTGGTTAATCAGAACCCCTTGCGGGTATTAAATCTTGGTAGAGGGAACAAACAGTTAGGACTGGTAATGGCTCGGGCGGGACTGGGTAAAACAGCTTTGCTGGTCCAGATAGCCTTGGATACGATTCTGCGTGGTAACAGGGTTATCCATGTCAGTATTGGTGAATCTATAGATAAGACCAGGGCCTGGTATGATGATATATTGCAGTTTATTCTTCAGGACCATTCCGTTTCCAGGCCCCATGAACTGATTGACATGGTCGCCAGGCACCGGATGATTATGACCTTTAAAGAGGATGCCTTCAGCCGGCCACGACTTGAGGAGCGATTAAATGATTTGATTCTGCAGGATATCTTCAGGCCCAATTGTCTGGTCGTTGACGGTTTTGATTTTGAAACCGCTGGCCGTGCCACTGTTGAAGATATTAAAGAATTTCTCGAAAGTATGAGCCTACAGGCCTGGTTCTCGGCCACAAGGCATCGCAACGATGATCGGGTCTCTCCGGCGGGTGTACCTGCACCCTGTCACGAGGTGGATGATCTTTTTGATACCGTCATTCTTTTAAAGCCTGAAAAAGACGCCATCATTGAACTTGAGATTATCAGGAATAACGGTGTCGCCGTCGATGCTGGTACCGGCCTTAAGCTGGATCCCTCCACGATGATGATTAAAGAGGGATAATTGCCTGAATAAGGAAGCAGGTTTTTGAACAATTTCATTGTTCGGAGCCTGCCTCCTGTAAGGTTACCCGTCCTATGAAATTTCGTCCCTGTATAGATTTGCATGATGGTAAGGTTAAGCAGATTATAGGGTCAACCCTGCGTGCCGGCGGTTCCGTCGCCGCTCCCCAAACCAATTTTTCTTCCCGGTTTCCCCCTTCCCACTACAGCCGAATGTATCGGCAGGATGATCTCACCGGTGGGCATGTCATTATGCTTGGCCCCGGCAATGAGAAGGCTGCCATAGAGGCGCTTGCCGCCTGGCCGGGCGGCCTTCAGGTCGGCGGCGGGATAAATGGTGACAACGCCGGACTCTGGTTAGAGCGTGGCGCCTCCCATGTTATTGTCACCTCAAATGTCTTCCATGACGGTATCCTTGATGAAAATCGATTGCGCAATTTGTGCAATTTGGTCGGCCGTCGACATCTGGTCCTGGATTTGAGCTGTCGCTACAAAGATGATAAATATTTTGTCGTCACGAATCGCTGGCAAAAGTTTACCCGACTGGCTATTACCCGACAGGTCCTGGACGATCTGGCCGAATATTGTGATGAATTTTTAGTCCATGCCGTGGATGTTGAGGGAAAATGCATGGGGGTCGACGTCCGGCTGATCGAACTACTTGCCACCTCGACCCGGGTGCCTGTTACCTATGCCGGAGGGGTGTCAAGTATGGCGGATCTGGAGTTGATTGCCGAGGCCGGTGGCGGCAAGTTGGATGCCACCGTAGGCTCGGCTTTGGATATTTTCGGCGGCAGTGGTCTGCGTTATGCGGATGTGGTTGCGTTTTGTGGAGGGAACAAGCAGGACGCCGGCAATGGTTGAACAGGAAAGGTCAACAGCAGAACTTTCTGAGATCAAGCTCCTGGTCAGCGATGATCTGTATCGTGCCTTCCAGCGATGTGTCTGGATACTGATGCACGAAACAGGGAGGAACCAGCTTGATATTATGCGGGAGGTCGTTCATGATTTCCTGGTCAAGCATGAGTGTTAGGGCTTTGCTCCTGAATTTTTGTCATAAAAACCAAGAAAATTTATTATCGGTCTGTTTGTTTCGGTAGGAGCGACTTTAGTCGTGATATAGTGCTGTGATGTCCATATTTGCAAGTAATTTTTTCGCCGTGCTTGACCAGCGTGCCTCCTTCCTTTACTATAGCCCCCTTATAAAGAGGTGAGAGTTCGTTGTATCAGTTGTTGTCCACAGGATTTTTTCTCTTGGAGTTTTGGAATTCGGTTGATAACAACCCGCTTCAGTAAACAGCAAGATTGACGCACTTCGTCTTGTGTGCGGTATTGTTCCCCCCCAAAAAAAAAAGTAAAGCTTGGAAAGCCCTCTACACGTAACGACTGTATGGATAATCAGGAAGCCCGACTGCGGAAAATCCGAAAATTTGTCAAGAGGATGCCTTCTCTCTCCACAACGGTGAGCAAGGTGCTGGAGATTTGCAGTCGGCCCGATACCGCCCCCAATGATTTAAACAAAGTTATTTCTCTTGATCCTGTTCTAACGGGACAGGTGCTTAAACTCATTAACTCCGCGTATTATTCTCTTGTTAACAAGGTTACTTCCCTTACCCGGGCTATCATTATGCTGGGGTTGAATACGGTGAAGAATCTTGCGTTGTCGACGGCCATTATTCGCAGCGTCGGCCAGACCAAGAAGTCTAAAGTCCTTCCCATTCAAAAATTCTGGGCCCATTCCATCGGGGTTGGCGTGACGGCCAAGATATTTGCCGCCGAGCTTGATGTGCCTCTGGGCGAGCGGGAAGAATTCTTTGTTGCTGGCTTGTTGCATGACCTTGGTAAAATTCCCTTTGGCGATGAGTATGCGCAGGTGTTGGCCGTGACAAAGGAGCGCGGGGTGCCGCTGGTGCATGTTGAACAGGAACTTCTGGGTCTTGATCACCAGGTGGTCGGTAAATTGATTGCCGAAAAATGGAAGTTGAACACGGCCATTACCCAGGCGATTTGCTATCATCACACTCCTGAGCTTGCCGACGAGGCCCATCAGTTGTTGGTTGCCGCCATTACCCTTGCCGACTGTTATGTTTGTCTGTTTGATATCGGCTATGCGGGCAATTCATTTCCGGACGAAGAACAGTTTGCCCGTTCACTGGAATTGACCGGGCTTTCCTGGGACACGATTTCCGGGTTGTCCGATGCCGTAGAAGAGGAAATATTCAAAGCGGAAGTTTTTCTGCAGGTATAATAGATTATGTATGGTGTAATTATTTGTGATTGCTTGGAATGTTCCGGTCGTTTGAAAAAAACCGTGTCCGGAGTTGCCGTATTTACGGCCCGGAGGGATAGACAATGATTCAGGTTAGATTCTGGGGGGTTCGCGGATCAATACCGTGTCCCGGCCCTCAATCAATGAAATACGGGGGAAATACGGCCTGTATAGAGTTGCGCTTTCCCGAGGTTAATCGCCATATTATTATTGATGCCGGTTCGGGAATTCGGGAGCTTGCGGGCCACATGATGGCCCACGATCTTCCCCGGGGGCCTATCTCTACCGAGATTTATCTTTCCCATACCCATTGGGACCATATCATGGGTTTTCCTTTCTTTGTGCCCGCCTATATTCCGGGAACAAAGATCAAGGTATTTGGCCCGGTTACCTATGAGGACGACCCGCTTGAAGAGGTGGTCGGTGGTCAGATGAAGTATCGTTATTTTCCCGTCAATATGGGCGAACTTGCCGCTTCCATAGAGTATAAGCGTTTACGGGAAGAACCAAACATTGATCTTGGAGATGGTATCCTTCTTTCTACGGCTATTATAAACCACCCGATTACAGCGCTTGGCTATCGTTTCAGCTATCGGGGTGCGATATTTTGCACAGCCTACGATACGGAGCCGTTTCGCAATCTCTTTGTCACCGATCCCGACGATCCGTCCTATGATGAGTTGATGGCCCATGAGGGAGAGCTGGCAGCCCGTGAACAGAACCTGGTGCTGGAAGATTTTTTTGCCGGGGCCGACCTTCTGGTGCATGATGCGCAATATACCGAAAAAGAGTATCACGACGGCAAAGTAGGGTGGGGACATTCGCCCATAGAACACGCCATCAGCTCGGCCAGGCGGGCGGGTGTAAAAAGGCTTGCCCTGTTCCATCATGATCCTGAGCGCACGGATGCGCAGTTGGATGAGTTGACACTGGAATACTGTATCGGTACTGGTGCGGAAGACACCGCTGTTTTTTTTGCCCGTGAAGGAATGGAGCTTGAACTATGATGCGATCTCAATGCACCGATCATTTTCTTTTTTCTGATGATGCGAAAAAATATGAGTGAAGAAAAAAAGATGCAAACCATTGACTGTATGGGGCTTGCCTGTCCTCAACCGGTTATTCGAACAAAAAATGCCCTTGAGCAGGGTGCGGATCTTTTGCGGGTCATTGTTGATAATGAAGCATCTCGGGACAATGTGACCCGTTTTGCCCGTAGTCGTCAATGCGAGGTAAAGGTGGAGTCCGGCGAGGATGGTTGTTTTTATCTGACGATAGAGGCGGGAACCACTCCTGGTAACAAACAGTTTGACCCTGATGACTATGCCTGTTCCCTGCCTGTTGCCGCCGGCATGGTGTATGTGATTTCTTCTGATTCCATGGGCCGTGGCAGTGATGAACTGGGATGGGCTCTGTTGCAAACGTATATTCAGACTATTGAGCAGGTCCATCCTCTGCCGTCGAAGATTATTTTTTATAATTCCGGGGTTAAATTGGTTGCCGGTAAGTCCGGGGCACTCGATGCCCTGGTCGCCCTGCAGCAAAAAGGGGTTGAGATTCTGGCCTGTGGAACCTGTCTGGATTATTTTCAGCTGAAATCTGAAATCAAGATCGGTCATATTTCAAATATGCATGAGATTATGACCGTCATGAGTGAGGCCGGAAAATTAGTGAGTCCATTGTAGTCCTTGCCCAAAGGGGTGCATTCCGTTTCCGGATATGCAAGGTTTCTTTTCGTACAGGATGTCGGGACCATTGATTGTTTCGCCCGAGGTTACTGATGCCGGTAATCCGTCCGGCTTCTTTATACCTGAATCCGACATAGTAGATGTGCCTGTATCGGCGTTCGAATGCCGGACAACTGTAGGATTTAGGTTATACATGTCTTTTTACTTGGAGCATACCATGCGCATTATGCGTAATTTTGCAGGCTGGCTGATAATTTTGACCCTGACGTCGACGATGGCGTGGGCAAATGTGAAGCCGGTGAAGTTTGATCCCGCTCGAAACCGGCTTATTGCCTATATGCTGAGCCATCAGCTGCCGGCTCAGCATTTCAGTCATGTTCCCTTCGATGATGCGCTTTCAGAGAAGGCCTTTGCTCTTTATCTGCGTCAGCTTGATCCCCGCAAACGATTCCTTCTCCAGTCGGATGTGGATGAACTGGGGGCCTTTGCCGACCATATTGATGATGAATTGCGACGGGGCCGGATAGTGCTGCCTGATGCCGGTATGCAGATTTTAAACGACCGGATTCGTCAGGTGAAGGCCATGCTTGGCCCGATCATGAACAAGGGCTTTGATCCGGAGCGCAAAGAGTACATTGAATCGGATCCGAAAAAAATCAGCTGGACAAAAAGCAGGGAAGAGCTGGCTGACAGGTGGCGCAAAGTATTGAAGCTTCAGGTCCTTGATGAATACCTCAACGATCTTGACAAGGCCAAGAAAAAGAAAAATACCAAAGAAAAGAAAGAGAAGAAGAGAACCTCTATAACTGCCGGCCCTACCTGGGAAAAGGCGCTTGCAACGGTTCGTGAACGAAATTTGCATTATCTGGATAGATTGCTCAAGGAAAGTCGTCAGGATCATTATAACCGCTACTTTGATGCCGTGGCCCGGGCCTTTGATCCGCATACCAATTACCTGCCTCCGACGTCGAAAGAAGACTTTGATATTCATATGTCGGGTTCTCTTGAAGGTATCGGGGCCCTGCTCAGGGAAGATGACGGCCATATCAAGGTGGTACGCATTATTCCCGGAAGCGCCGCCGAGCGACAGGGTCAGTTACAGGCCGAGGATACCATACTGTCCGTAGCGGAAAAGGACGGCAAACCCATTGATATCAATGACATGCGTATTCGGGAGGCCGTCAGTTATATCCGGGGGCCGAAGGGAACGGAAGTTATTCTGACTGTACGCAAACCCGATGGTGTCAAACAGGTTATTCCCATAGTCCGGGATGTGGTCAAGATTGAAGAAACCTATGTGAAATCAACGCTTCTTACCGGCCATCGGGGGGAAAAGGTCGGCTATATCAAGATTCCAAGTTTTTACAGGGATTTCAATGCGCCCAGAGATGGAAGGTCCGGAAGAAATGTGACCGATGATACCAGGCGTGCCCTGGTCGAATTGAAAAAGAAGGGAATCAGCGGATTAATCCTGGATTTACGGAATGATGGAGGAGGTGCGCTTACGGATGCGGTCGATATCTCCGGTTTATTCCTTCCAGGAGGACCGGTTGTACAGGTGAAGAATTTTCAAGGGATGATGCGGGTTCTGGAGGATGGAGATATCAATGTTGTGTATGGCGGCCCTCTTATTGTCCTGGTCAATCAGTTCTCCGCCTCGGCATCTGAAATTCTTGCTGCTGCGCTTCAGGATTACGGACGGGCAATTATAATCGGCGGCGAACATACCCATGGTAAGGGCACGGTTCAGGCACTGATTGATTTAAATCGCAATCTTCCGTTGTTTCATTTGAAAAAATATGATGACCTTGGCGCACTCAAGGTGACCATTCAGAAATTTTATCGGATCACCGGCGGCTCAACGCAATACAAGGGGGTTGAGCCGGATATTGTTGCTCCGAGCATGCTCGATTATCTGAAAACCGGTGAAAAGTATATGGATAATTCACTGCCATGGGATACCGTTCAGGCTGTCGATTATGAGCCATGGCAGGGATTTTCTTTTGATGTGAATGCCGCACGGAAATTAGCCGAAGGGTGGATAGCAAAGAATAAAAAGTTTCAAGAAATTAAGGAATTGTCTGAGAAGGCAAAGCAACGTCGGGAGAAAACAAAAGTTGCGGATTTTCTTGCCGGTATGGAAAGAGAACGGGCTGAGGCCGAAAAAGCAAGGGAAGAGGCTACGGCTGCCGGCCTTATTGATCCGGGCTTGGATAATGACCAGAATGGGCAAAAGGAGAAAAAAAGTCTCCTTGA
Organism: Desulfobulbaceae bacterium; assembly: GCA_015493715.1. Lineage (GTDB taxonomy): Bacteria > Desulfobacterota > Desulfobulbia > Desulfobulbales > Desulfobulbaceae > DRLX01. Next base: position 10,327 of record WGCP01000268.1, on the reverse strand, counting down.
AGAGATGAAAAATGATCCTTTTGTCGGTGTCGGCCTTCTGTTGATGGACCATGCCTCTGCATTGCGCCGATCAACCGATACAAACAGATGATTTTTTTCCCTTGAAATGACCCCTTAAACATGATATGAATTGCCATTCATTTTTCCTTGAAGATTATCTACAAAATTATTGAACTGTGGTGGCGGGCCTGAAAGAAATATTACTGACCAACAAGGAGAAAATTCTGTCTCTCTGGATTGACAGGACGCTCAGTAGTTATATTGCCTCCGATTTTTTCAAAAGTTCCGGCGACAGGTTTGCCAATCCGGTTGGCGCAAATATCCGTGAGGGGCTGACCAGGCTGTTTGAGCAGATGTTGGACAAGGCCGGTCCCGAGAAAATGCTTGCGCCGCTGGATCAGGTTATTCGTATTCGGGCCGTCCAGGAATTTTCCCCTTCCCAAGCGGTTGCGCCTATTTTGGAATTGAAGTGGGTGGTCAGGCAAGTGCTGACGGCCGGCAAAAAAAAGCGGCCACCGGCAACAGAGTTGGATAATTTTGACTGTGACGTGGATAAATTGGGCTTGCTGGCCTTTGATCTCTACACGGAGTGTCGTGAGCAGTTATATAAAAATCGGATTCATGAGATAAAAAGCGGTCGCTCTATTTTGACCGATTCCGCCTGTGCTTCTGCGCTGGCAGATAATAAAAAGACTGGTTGTACCGGAGTTGAAATCAGCTGACGGCGGAATCAGTTGTGGGTTGCATCGTTATATGGATTGCCGACAGGGCAAATTTTCCATACCTAAATCCTGCAGGTGTTCGTGCACCGAGAACGTTGAGACAGGTGCAGATACAAGGAGGTAAATGAATTTCGGCACAGGTGTACTGTTGGTACATTGAGCACGAAATTCATGAAGCCGACACAGTGGATGTGCCTGTCTCAACGTTCGAATGCCGGATAACTGCAGGATTTAGGTAATAATGCATAATGTTATCGTTTTCATTTAAAGCGAGGGAGTGATCAATGAAGTACACCTTCCCGTTGGCGGCGGTCGTTGCCCTGGTGTTGTTTTCATGGGTTGGGGCGAGCATTCCGGGTATGCAGTATATATTCGGTATTGTCGTACCATATCTGGCTATGGGACTATTCTTAGGAGGATTTTGTTATCGGGTTATCGGCTGGGCAAGATCGCCGGTTCCGTTTAAAATTCCGACGACCTGCGGGCAGGGATTTTCTCTGCCCTGGATTAAGTACGACAAACTTGAGGCGCCCCTGACCACCTCTCAGGTCATTGCCCGCATGTTTCTTGAAGTTGTGCTTTTTCGTTCGCTCTGGCGCAATACCAAGGCAACGGTTTATAAGGGTCCCAAGCTGACCTATGAGTCCAGCAAGTGGTTATGGCTCTTTGCCATGCTCTTTCATTACAGCTTCCTGGTTATCATTCTGCGGCACATGCGTCTGTTTCTCAATCCGGTGCCCGCTGTAATATCAAACATTGAATTTTTTGATGGTATTCTGCAGATCGGTGCTCCGACAATGTACCTGACGGAGGTGACCATCCTGCTTGGGCTCTTTTTGTTGCTTGGCCGCCGTTTTTTTAATCGGCATGTTCGTTATATTTCTCTTGCCAATGACTTTTTTCCTCTCTACCTCATCATCGCCATTGTTCTGACCGGCATTTTGATGCGTTTTTTTCTACGATCGGGCGTTGACATCATTGCCATAAAGCGTCTGGCTGTTGGGTTGGTTACTTTTCATCCCACTATCATCGCCGACATTGGATCTATCTTTTATATTCATGTATTTCTTGTTTCCGCACTGCTGGTCTATTTCCCATTTTCCAAACTGATGCATATGGGTGGCGTTTTTCTCAGTCCCACCAGGAACATGGCCAATGATACCAGAATGCGCCGTCACATAAATCCATGGAATGATCCAAATATTAAACCGCATTCGTATGCGGCATATGAAGATGAGTTCCGCAAGGATATGGTCGAGCAGGGGATTCCGGTGGAGAAGCCGCTGACGGCTGAAGAGAGTGCGGCTGCGGAAGAATAGACTCAGTATGCCGGAAAACACCTGGTCGGCAAGCCCAGTTGCCCCACGAGTACATTTATAAATAATCGAGTGCATATCACCAAGAGGATAAGGAACAAGCAATGGCTGTTGTAAAGGTAGATAAGTTAGCGAGAAGCGTAGCGGAAGGGCCTTCGTTGATGACAGGTTCCATTCCGCGCAAGCCCTGGAGGAATATACCGGTCGTCTTTAAGCCCGGCAATTACTGCTACCCGACCAATCCTGCGACCCTTGAGTATCTGGACAAGCAGCCCGGGATCAGCTTTCCCAATGCCCGTGAGTGGAGTCCTGAAGATGATGATTGGAAACTGCCGGAAAACTGGAAGGAAATTATTATTAACGGCCTGGCGGAACGGCTGGGTAAGTTTCGTTCCCTGAAAATATTTATGGATTGCTGCGTTCGTTGCGGCGCCTGCGCTGATAAGTGTCATTTTTTCCTTGGCACCGGTGATCCGAAGAATATGCCGGTCCTCAGGGCGGAGTTGCTCCGTTCCGTCTATCGGCAGGAGTTTACCAGGGCCGGAAAGATTTTGGGCAGACTGGCCGGTGGACGGGAGATGACCGTCGGGGTCCTGAAAGAGTGGTTTATGTACGCCTATCAGTGTACCGAGTGTCGACGTTGTTCGGTGTTCTGCCCCTATGGCATTGATACGGCGGAGATTACCATGATGCTGCGCGAGTTGCTGCACTTAGTCGGGGTCGGTATCAACTGGGCCATGGGACCGGTAACCAACTCCAACCGGACCGGTAACCATATGGGGTTGACTCCTCAGGCCTTTAAGGGGAATATTGATTTTCTCTGCGAGGATTTAGAGAATTTGACCGGAATCCATATTGAACCAACCTATAATCGAAAGGGGGCCGAGGTTCTTTTTATTACCCCTTCCGCCGATGTTTTTGCCGAACCTGGTCTGTTTACCTGTATGGGTTATCTTCTGCTTTTTGAGGCGATCGGCCTGGATTATACATGGTCGACCTATGCCTCCGAAGGCGGTAACTTCGGCCTTTTCACCTCAAATGAGATGATGAACAAGCTCAACGGTAAGATGTATGCCGAGGCAAAAAGGCTGGGGGTCAAATGGATTCTCGGCGGCGAGTGTGGGCACATGTGGCGGGTGGTCCATCAATATATGGATACCATGAACGGACCGGCCGACTTTCTTGAAGTTCCCAAATCGCCGATAACCGGTACCGTCTTTGAAAATGCCAAATCCACTAAAATGGTGCATATCTCAGAGTTTACTGCTGATCTGATTTACAATGGCAAGCTCAAGTTTGATAAGTCAAGAAACAGTCATGTCAAGGCGACGTTTCACGATTCCTGTAACCCGGCCAGGGCTATGGGGTTGCTTGAAGAGCCACGCTATATCCTTGATCATGTCGTTGATAACTGGGTAGAGATGCCGGAAAATACTATCCGTGAGCAAACCTTTTGTTGTGGATCGGGAACTGCGCTCAATACCGACGAGATTATGGAGTTGAGAATGCGGGCAGGGCTACCGAGGGCCAATGCCGTTCGTTATGTCGCCGATAAACATGCGGTCAACATGCTCGCCTGTGTCTGTGCCATTGACCGGGCGACGTTAACGACATTGATGAATTACTGGAATCCCGATGTCGAGGTGTGTGGGGTCAGCGAGCTGGTCGGCAATGCCCTTGTGATTGAAGGTGAAAAGAGAGCGGATCTTACCGAAGGTCTTCGGACCATGGTTTTTTAATTCTCTGGCAGGAGTGGAGGAAAGACAATGTATGATGGTGGTAAAATTATTCCGGGACTCATTATTTTTGTCCTGTTTATCACATTTCCCGTCTGGTACAACCGGGGTAATGCCGGGGCGGTGCCGCAGCCGGAACTGCCGAAGAAATTTAAAGAATGCGTACTGCCCTATGCAGATATGCGGGCTGAACATATGCAGTTGTTGAACAGGTGGCGGGATCAGGTGCTTCGTACCGGGGATTGGGGATTTGATGTGAAAATAGGTGATACCATGTATCAGAAAAGCCTGATGAATACCTGTATGCAATGCCACACCAGCAAAAAGAAATTTTGTGATCGTTGCCATACTTACGCATCGGTAAAACCGTATTGCTGGGATTGTCACATTGCTCCAGTTGAGTGAGCCGCGAAGGAGGATAAAGATTGATGGATAAGAAAAGAAGAGATTTTCTCAAAATCGCCGGGGCAACCACCTTGGCCGGGCTTGGCGGACCGGCCGTTGTTGAGCGGCTGGTTTCGGGAACAAGTCCTGCCCAGGCAAAGGCTGCCCATGGTGCTGAGACACATGGTGTCGTATCTGAGCACGAAAAGGAGAATGCTCCAACCGGCAGACGCCTGGGCATGGTCGTCGATTTGCGGCAATTAAAAAAGCATCCGGAGCTTATGGAAAAAATTGTGCATGCCTGTCATGCGCAACACAACGTTCCTCATTTTCCCAATAAGAAAGATGAAATTAAATGGATCTGGCGGACGGAATTCGACAAGGCCTTTACCGAGCACAGTCATTATCATAAGGATAAGCTGACCATTGCCAATGATGTCCTTGTCTTCTGTAACCACTGTGATGAACCACCTTGTGTCAAGGCATGCCCGACCAGAGCGACGTTTAAGACGAAGGACGGTATTGTTGCCATGGATTATCATCGCTGTATCGGCTGCCGTTTCTGTATGGCCGCCTGTCCATACGGCTCGCGAAGCTTTAACTGGCGCGACCCCAGGGCCGGGTTGGATATGAACCGTATCAATCGTCATTTCCCGACCCGGATGCGTGGTGTGGTCGAAAAGTGTAATTTTTGTGCGGAACTCGTCGGGCTCGGCAAGCTGCCGAAATGCGTCGAGGTCTGCGGCTCGACCAGGGCTATGATATTTGGGGATCTGAATGATCCCGATTCTGAGATCAGAAAGGTGCTGAAAGACAATTTTACCATTCAGCGCAAGCCTTCTCTGGGTACCCATCCATCAGTCTTTTATATTGTATGAGGTCGCCATGTTTGAAAAAGCGCTAAAAGGGAATAAATACTACTGGATGTGGCTGGCCTTTCTCGGCACCTTTATGGCAATTGCCGCTTTCTGCTATGTCCGACAGTTTCATTATGGCCTTGGGCTGACCGGGATGAGCCGTGATGTCTCCTGGGGGTTGTATATCTCGCAGTTCACCTTTCTGGTCGGTGTCGCTGCCGGGGGGGTCATGTTGGCGCTTCCCTACTATGTTCATAATTATAAGGTGTTTGGGAAAATAACCATCCTGGGAGAATTTCTCGCTATCGCAGCATTACTCATGTGCCTGAGTTTTATTGTTGTCGATCTCGGGCAGCCGATGCGCTTGATGAATGTTATCCTCCATGCCCAGCCGAGATCAATGCTCTTCTATGATATGATCGTCCTTAACGGCTATCTTTTTTTAAACATACTCTGTGGGTGGGTCATCCTGACGGCGGAACGCAAAGAGGTGAAACCGCCGAAGTGGATCTATTTTTTTGTCTATCTTTCCATTCCGTTTGCCGTTTCCATCCATACGGTTACGGCTATGCTGTACTGCGGACTTCCCGGCAGACATTTCTGGCTGTCAGCCATTATCGCTCCTCGATTTCTTGCTTCGGCCTTTGCCGCCGGCCCGGCGCTGATCGTTATTGTCGCCTTGATCTTAAAACGTGTAGCCAACTTTGATGTCGGCAAAAAGGCAGTGGACAAGCTGGCAACGATTATTCTCTATGCGGCCCTGGTTAATATGTTTTTTGTCGGGTTGGAGTTTTTTGTCGCCTACTATTCCAATATTCCGGGACATATTCACAGCATTGAATACCTGTTTTTCGGCCTTGAGCACAATGGTCATGTCTACAATAATCTGGTCCCTTTTATGAGGATGTTTGTTGTCCTCTTTGTGGTCGGGGTTGCATTGCTTTCCATTCCCTATACTCGAAAGCGAAGTGACTTCTGGCTTGGCGCTGGATGCACGGCATTATTTATCTCGCTCTGGCTTGATAAGGGAATCGGCTTTGTTCTTGGTGGTTTCGTGCCCAATCCACTCAACGAGATTACCGAATATTATCCGACGGCCAATGAAATTTTTATAGTTGTTGGTATATGGGCGATGGGTGGTTTTGTCCTTACCATTCTGTATAAGATAGCCCTCGGCGTCGAACACGAGATAGAAGCCTGACGGATTACGGTAATCCCAATCCCGCGCAGACAAGCCCACGATCCATAGGATCGTGGGCTTGTTTGTTTTTTCGCCATCCAGGCAACTGAATGTCGACCCTTCGCTCTCCGTCGTTGGGAAAATAAAGGGGGGCGCTATCATTGCCCGAAGGGTTCGGTCAAAAATAATCCTGATTACCACCAAAGCTCTGAAAACTGTATTTTGTCTGCTTTTGCTACATTCAACCAGACCTGAAATTTTTAAAAAAAATCAGTGTGAATCCGTGTTTATCCGTAGTTTGCAGGTAAATCAGTCCCGAAAAATATATGGCGCTTTCCGAACCACTTCTGAGGATTGATGGTAATCAGAAAAATAATTATCTTAATCTTCTTGTCTTTTTCTCCAGATTCAGCATTGCGAAAAGGTCTATATGTCACCAAGATGCGTTCCTTTTATCGTTTTGAATTCGGAAAAAGAACCGGTGCATATACGGAATAATCCTTTTTTTTGTGATCCTTCAGGGTAAGAATTTATATAAGAAGGCTATTGACGAATACGCTAAACAGTAAAGGTGGCGCCATGGGGAAGACAAAAATATTTCGTGTAGTCAACCATAGATTTCAATTTAAGTGTGACAAATGCGGGGCAAAACGATATATGGCTATTCCCGCCCGTCTACATCAGCGGAGCGTTCGTTGTCATAAATGTGGTGAGGTCCTCAGGTGTTCATTTAATCGACGGGCGACGTTGCGTGAGTTGCAGAGCGGCAAGGCTGTGTTGATTACGAGTTCCGGAAAAGATGTTGAAATCGATCTCAGTGATGTTTCCTCTAAGGGTATCGGTTTTGAGATGTCCATCCGGGCAATGCGCTCCCAGACCATAAAAATCGGTGATCAGATTCAGGTTTACTGCAGTTGGAGTCCCCGTCTTCTGGGCAGCAGTTGTTATGTGGTCCAAAATGTCAGAGGACAGCGGGTCGGAGTGAAAAAACTGGAACAGGGACAATATTGATAAACCGGCATGGCACACCAATGGGAACCAATGTTTTTCAGATGAAATCAGTCAGGTCGCTGAACTGTACCGGGCTGGATATCAGCCCGTCGGAAGTGCAAACTGCAGGTAGAGTAGCCAGAGTTTGAGGATATACGGCTGGAAGAAGAGCCAGCAGAGGGCAGCTATGGAGAGGAAGGGCCCGAAGGGTATCCGGGTGCGCCCGCCTTTTTTCTGCTTGAACATGGCGGCTATCCCAATAATCGATCCGAGAAGTGAGCCGGTAAAGATGATAAAGAGCAGGCTTTGCCAGCCAAGAAAAGCGCCTATCATGGCCAGCAGTTTAATATCTCCTCCGCCCATTCCGTCACGTTTGGCAAGGAGATAGTAGGCAAGGGCGATACCGTACAATATCCCGCCGCCAAGCAGGATACCGAGTGCTGATTGCTGCCAGCTGACGAGGGGATGGAAAAATGAGCCGATAAAACCGATAGCAATACCGGGCAGGGTAATTGCATCGGGAATGATCTGGTGATGCATATCAATGAAGATGATGACCAGCAGAGCACCACAGAAGAAAAAATAAAAGAAAAATTCAAATCCGGGACCAAACAGCTGGAACAGGGCAGCGGCCAGCAACCCCATACTTAATTCAACCAGCGGATACTGGATGGAAATTTTTTTTCTGCAGGTTCTGCATTTTCCCCGCAAGACGAGATAGCTGAATACTGGTATGTTTTCATACCAATGCAAGGGGGTTTGACATTGCGGACAGTGGGAGGCGGGAAAAACAATGGATTGGCTTTTGTCCGGCAGTCTGAGAATAACCACGTTAAGAAAAGAACCGACAACTGCGCCGAAGAGAAATGCAAAAAATGAAAAAAGAGTGTCCACAGGAATATTCTCTGGTATGTTTATTGTGTTGTAAGGGTGACGGGATAATTATTTTTCCCGGCGCCCTGATAAAGCGGTGGCAATTACCGCATCGGTTAAATGTATTTGATTACTTACGGTTAAATATGTCTGCTGCCTTATGCGGCGGTGAACTTTTGTGCCGGCAACCTCGGTGAGGCTATGGCACAAGAAAAGAAAAATCTTCTTCCTTCTTTGTATCGTTTTCCATGCCTGAATTCCAGGAAAAAGCTCCTCTACTGCACCGGGAAGTCATTGCAGCAGATATTTTTCGTCTGACCCTGCATGCTCCGGAGATCGCCGGAGCCGCCCATCCGGGACAGTTTGTCATGCTGCAGATAAATGATGGTATGGATCCTTTGCTGCGCAGGCCTTTTTCCATCCACCAGGTAAGTGCAGGCGGTAACATTCAGATTCTGTTTAAGGTCGTTGGTCGGGGAACGGCACAACTGGCCGGGGTATTGCCCGGTCACCACATCGATTGCATAGGACCTCTTGGTCGTGGCTTTGCCCTTGAGAAGAAAGATCGTCTTTGTCTCGTCGGCGGCGGTATGGGTATTGCCCCGCTTTATTTTCTTGCCCGACGGTTGTTGCAGACAGGGAAAATGTCTGAAAAGGATTTTGTGTTGCTTGGAGCCCGTAATCGTGAAGAACTGAGCATCTTTGGCGATGAATTTTCCGAACTTGGTTACACGGTACAAACGGCCACGGATGACGGTTCCATGGGGCATCATGGTTTTGTCACCGAACTACTGGATCCGATATTACCGGTAATGAAACGGGTCTATACCTGCGGGCCTTTTCCCATGATGAAAATTTGTGCCGATAAGGCCTTTACCGTCGACGTTGCCTGCCAAGTCTCTTTGGAAACCCATATGGCCTGCGGCCTCGGGGCATGTCTTGGCTGCGCGGTGACCGGTGCGGCTGGGGGCTATCTTCATGTATGTCGGCAGGGTCCGGTGTTTGACGCAAACGAGGTCGCATGGACACGATAAATGATCAAGATATCGACCTTCGGGTTCGCCTGGGGACGCTTTCTCTCCGTAACCCGGTTATGACCGCATCCGGAACGTTCGGTTATGCCGGGGAGTTTTCACATCTTGTCAACCTGCATCGGCTCGGCGCAGTCGTCGTCAAGGGAATATCTTTGGAGCCCCGCCCCGGCAATCCTCCTCCGCGGGTAGTGGAAACGGCCTGCGGCATGCTCAATGCAATCGGGCTTGAAAATGTCGGTCTGCAAGGGTTTCTTGAAGGGAAAATGGAGTTTCTCCGTGGAATAAACAGCCGGGTTATTGTCAATATTCTTGGTGATTCCGTCCTTGAATACGGTAAGTTGGCGCAGCAATTGACCGGAGTTGATGGGATTGACGCCCTTGAGGTGAACATCTCCTGCCCCAATGTGAAAAAAGGCGGGGTGGCATTTGGTACCGATCCTTCTATGGCAGCGGAGGTAACCAGGGCCGTCAAGGAGCGAACCGACCTGCCGGTTATTGTCAAGCTTTCTCCCAATGTCACCGATATTTCCGTTATGGCCAGAGCGGTGGAAGGGGCCGGGGCCGACGCGATTTCGCTGATCAATACCTTGATCGGCATGGCGATAGATACGACCAGTCGTCGACCGAGACTGGCCAATGTGATCGGCGGCTTGTCCGGACCGGCCATTAAGCCCGTTGCCCTGCGCATGGTGTGGCAGACGGCTCGGGCAGTGTCGATTCCGGTTATCGGGATCGGCGGCATTGCAACCGCAGAGGACGCTTTGGAGTTTTTAATTGCCGGTGCCTCCGCCATCCAGGTGGGCACGGCCAATTTTTATCAACCCCGATCCGCCGAATCAATTATCGATGGTCTGACCGCCTATCTTAAAAATCAGGGAGAAAGTTCCATTCGTTCAATTATCGGCACTTTGCAGACGGATGGGAGTTGATTCCATGACCAGGGGAAAGATTTGTGTGTCGGTGAGCGCGGCTGATGCTGACATACTTGCCCGGACAGTGCAGGAAAACAGCGCCCTGGTTGATCTGGTTGAAGTTCGCCTTGATGCCATGAGCCGACCGGAGGTGGATCGGTGCATGCAGATGATCCATTTGCCCCTGTTATTTACCAATCGGCCAATCTGGGAAGGCGGCGCTTTTTCGGGATCCGAGGAGGAGCGGTTGCGACCGCTCTTGCAGGCAGTGGAGCTGCAGGCGGCCTATGTAGATCTGGAACTCCGGTCCGATCAATCTCTACG
>WGCP01000267.1 GCA_015493715.1 Desulfobulbaceae bacterium | reverse complement strand
TGTATTTCCCATGAGTGGTTGATACCTGCCCTCAAGACATGCCCGTAATACCGCACGGCTGGCGCCTGCCTGTCCAAGGATAGCTGAAACAAAAACACACGTATCCAATATTATCTTTTGCATGTGACATGATAGCATATATGAAAGCACTATGTCAATCAGTGCCTTACTTCTGAAATCCTGCCATAAAAAACAGCGAGCCTGTGGGACTCCGGGGGATGGGCCAGGTAGTGCCGAAAAAGGGATTGATCACAGAGGGAGAATATTCGTTTTGCGATACCATTTTTCAACCTTTTCCTGTATAAAAAAGATTTTCTTTTTCTGATTCTTACAAGGAGAATAATGGACAAGATTTACCTGACCGCCCAGGGCCTGCTGGAAGACTCCTTCAAGCTGGCCCACCGAATTTTGATCAGCGGATTCAAACCCACCTTTATCATCGCCGTCTGGCGGGGTGGCGCGCCCATAGGGATTGCGGTGCAGGAGTTTTTGTCGTTTCACGGCATCCATGCCGATCATATCGCCATCCGTACCTCGTCCTATACCGGTATTGATAACCAGACCCGCGAAATCGAGATTTTCGGCCTCAATTATCTGGTGAAAAACATGCAGCATACCGACCGACTGCTCCTCGTTGATGATGTCTTTGACACCGGTCGCTCCATGGAGGCCATTGTCAATGAACTGCAACGCCGCATGCGCCTGAACATGCCCGAAGATGTCCGTATCGCCGTGCCCTACTATAAGCCCGAGCGTAACCAGATTGGCAGAGCGCCTGAGTATTTTGTCCATGAAACCAGTCAGTGGATTAAATTTCCCCATTCCCTGGAGGGATTGACAGTTGATGAAATCAGGGAAAAACGTCCCGCCATCTATGAGATAGTTAAAGATCACCTGCAACAGTCTTAAGTTTTAGTCCTCAGGCGGACTTTCCCTACAACCCAACCTTGTAGGGGTGGCTTTAGCCGCCATATTTGCCACGGTCTGCACAAGTATGCGCAACCAAAACAGGCGAATAAATTTTCCGCTGTCGCATTCGACCAATCTCGTCATTCCCGCAGTCTGTTAGGCGGGAGGTAAGCGTAGCGGAGACTCCGATCCATGTGTGCCTCATGTGGCCAGGCATCTACCTGGATCCCCGATAACAGCACTCGGGGATGACGAACACGAGCCCCGTAGGGGCCCTGGCTTCAGTCGCCATATTTGCCACGGTCATCACAAGAATGCACCACCATAACAGGCGAATAAATTCGCCCCTACAGAGAGTTGGTGCCTCGTGCAACGATACGGGTGAATCAATTTGTCCCTGCAGGTTATGCTGCGGGCTGAACTGTGCAGGTATTCTGTTTGATGGAACCGTATACCCAGAAGTCGGGTCTGGAGCCGGGCAGGGTATGGGCGGCGGCAATAATCTGCCTGGCCGTTTTACGGGCGGTTGTATCTTCTGCCTTATTGAAAAAGATGCAGCTGCGGGCTGTGGACGGACAGCCTTTGAGCATGCCTTGCGGATGGACGGCCAGGCGGGCAAGGGCGAGGGGGGTGATCGGGTCTTGCGGCCGTAGGCCGGTGATGGCGGCAACCGACCTGGGTCTGAAAACAAAATCTTCGGTCAGGGGCCGGCCAATGCAGTCCAGGCCGACCATGGCGATAAAAAGGTTCGTCCAGGCAGGCACAACAGGTTCTTCTCTTCCGGGAGCCTTGAGCGACAGTCCCCTGGCACCGTCGGCCTCGATGATCATCCGATCGGCAGGGGCCTGCCGACGGACGCGCGAGAGTTCAGATGGGGATAATCCCCCCAGCTTATTGTCCGGCAGCAGGTGATGTCCGATGGTTGCGTGCCGGTCGCGCTCAAGCGCTGTGACAAGGCGGGAATAAAAATGCTCTTCACCCCGAAGGATGACATTTCTGCTTTGCCGGGACGCAGGGATACGGATACGGGTTGTGGTTGTGGTGATGACCCGCTGACCCCGCCTGATAAAACCCTGGGCCAGCAAAAACATGAGCGAGGTCTTGCCGCCGGCCCCGACAATGGAAATGACTCTGTTCTCCGTTTGCACAAGGGTTGAGAAAATATTGCTCATGTTTTCAGCATGATCCTACATGTTTCCTGACCGGGCCGCGATCAGTTCGGCAATAATGGAGACGGCGATTTCCCTGGGCGTTTCCGATCCGATTGGGATACCGACCGGGCAGTGTACCCGGGCAAAATCGGCATTGGTAAAGCCCTGCTTCTTCAAGTTATGGTAGATGATATCCCGCTTCCGCCTGCTGCCGATCATGCCGATGTAGCGGGCAGGGGTTCGCAGGGCCTGGGCAAGTATTTCCTGGTCATGGCTGTGTCCCCGGGTGATGATGAGCAGGTACAAATCCTCTGTCTGCTCAATATCGGCAAAGGCGTTGGCGACATCAATGGTCAGGGTGGCCGCGGCCATGGGAAAACGCTGTTTGTCGGCAAACTCTTTTCTGTCGTCACAGACAATCACGTCAAAGTCCAGGGAGGCGGCAAGGTCCGCCACATGGAGTGAAACATGGCCGCCGCCGAAGAGAACAACGGTGCCGCTTTTGGGCAGGGGATTAATGACCAGCGTTTTCCTGCCGGTTCGGATAATTCTGGTTGTCCGGCTGCGTATGATCGCCGCAAAGTCGATACCGCCCCCGGCCGGCAGTTGCTCTGTCAGGTCAAGAAAATCCCGGCCGGGATGTTGCGGGTCGGTAATGTCAATGGTCCAGGCGCCGCGGCCTCCTTTACCATAACAGGCAAGAGCGCGACCAAACATGGGCGCCATGTCCGGTGTAACTCGTTCAATGAGAACGATCTGGATGCCGCCGCAGACCATGTCGGCATCTCCATTTGCGCCACCAGCCCGCATGTCGAATTCCGTCAGTACCGGCGCCGCGCCCCGGGCGACCTCCTGTGCCTTTGCCTGGACGGTAAATTCAAGCATGCCGCCGCCGATTGTCCCGTGCAGGCTGCCGTCCTTTTCCACCACCATCTTGGAACCGGGCAGCCGGGGCGCGGAACCGCTCTTGTCGATAATGGTGACCAGGGCAATGGTTGAATTGCCTTTGAGAAGGGAAAGAATCTGTTGTTCAATCATAGAGTTGGCCTGACCATGACTTTGTCGTCTCAGTGATATAATAATCGGGCGTTTTCGGAATGTTCAGCGATCAGCCGGGCAAGGTCAACGCCCACAAGTTCTCCCTGCTTAACCTTCCATTTTCCGGCAACCATGACATAGTCCGCCTGGTGTGCCCCGCAGAGCAGCAGGGCGGCCAGGGGATCGCCTGCCCCGGAAAAACGTGGTCCGTTCAGGGCAAACAGGGCCAGATCCGCCTGTTTGCCGACAGCGATTTCACCGATGTCCAGCCGCCCGAGACAGGCAGCCGAACCCATGGTGGCCCAGCGCAGGGCATCAAAATGGGTCACTACTGCCGAGCCATAACGCAATCGCTGGAGCAGCAGGGCCTGCCGCACTTCCTGCATCATGTTGGAACAGTCATTGGAGGCCGAGCCGTCCACGCCCAGGCCGACAGGACAGCCGGCCTGCTCAAGATCACGCGTCCGGCACTGGCCGGAGCCTAAAATCATATTGGAACTCGGGCAGTGGCAGATTCCGACCCCGGCCCGTCCCAGGCGCATAATTTCCTCATCGGTAAAATGGATGCCGTGCGCCAGCCAGACATCGTTGTTCATCCAGCCGACCCGTTCCAGGTAATCAACGGGTCGCAGGCCGAATTGCTCGAGGCAGAAATCATTTTCATCCAGGGTTTCCGCGAGATGGGTGTGTAGCCGTACCTTGTTTGCGCGGGCAAGGTCCGCTGTGTTTCGCATTAACTCTTCGCTGACGGAAAACGGTGAGCAGGGGGCCAGGGCGATCTGCAGCAAGGAGCCGGGGGCCGGATCGTGGTACCTGCCGATGACCCGTTCACAGTCGGCAAGGATGGTGTCTTCGTCCTGGATTGTATTACGGGGCGGCAGGCCGCCCTGATCCTCACCCAGGCTCATGGAGCCCCGGGTCAGCACTGCCCGGATGCCGATCTGCCGGATGGCATCGACCTGGGTGTCGAGCGCCTCCGGTGCGGCAATGGGAAAGATATAATGATGATCGGCCGTGGTCGTGCAGCCCGAGAGCAAAAGCTCGGCGGCGGCAAGACGGGTAGACACATGGATCATCCCTTCGCCCAGTCCCGCCCAGATGGGATACAGGCTTTTCAGCCAGGGAAAGAGCTCCCTGTTAAGGGCCGCCGGACAGGCCCGGGTGAGGGTCTGGTAGAAATGATGGTGCGTGTTGATAAGCCCCGGCAGCACCACATGGGCGGAGGCATCAAAGACCCGGTCGACCTCCGTTGACGGTCTGTCTCCGCCGGAAATAATCTCGCTGATCCTATCGTCCTCGACAACAATGCCGCCGCCTGCGTCAACATCATCACTTACCAGGACGGCAAGCGGATTTTTCAGCCAGATTGTCATGGACATTTATTCCGGGTTTTCCAGCAGGCCGGTTTTTTTGTTGAATGTTTCAATCAGTCTGTCGATCTCGTCCATGGAATCGGGGATACTCGTCCAGTAATCCGGCTCATACCACTGCGCCTGGATCTCTTCAAAGCTCTTGCCCTGCTGTTCAACCCAGGTGAAATATTTCAGATTGTGGATCCGTTTGCGGTCAACATAGGTCAGTTCCTGCATGTTGTCCGTTGTCTCGCCAAGCAGATAGCGGTGGAACACCCCGGCAGCATCCAGGTCGGTGAATTCACCTTCCTCTTCGGTCAGCTCCGCCAGACGGCTCTGATACATCTCCATGGAATCCGTGGCCATGGTGATGATGACGTCCTGTTCGTCCATCTCGTAGTATTTGGCAGTTTTTATGGCAGCAAGCACATTGGCAATACTTGAGATTCCCAGCATGTTCAGGTCATTGACCAGCTCTTCGGCAATACCCTGGTCGAGCAGATAGCTTTTACCAGCCGGTTCGTTGAACAACCGGATCAGTCCCATGGGGCCGTTATCATCAATAGCGGTGACAATGTCGGTATTCTTGACATTATGGATCCAGGGCACATGCTTGTCGCCGATGCCCTCAATACGATGGGCGCCGAATCCGTTGTTGAGCAGGGTCGGACATTGCAGGGCCTCGCTGGCCACGATTTTTGCCTGCGGGAAACGGTTTTTCAGAAAATCGCCGCAGGCAATGGTGCCGCCGGAGCCGGTATTGGAGACCATGGCCCGGAAACGGTCACCGGCTTCCATGATTTCATCCAGGACCTCCAGCATGGCATGGCCGGTGACCTGGTAATGCCAGAGATAATTGCCGAATTCATCAAACTGGTTGAAAATTGAAAGGTTCTGGCCCGAGTTGCGCAGCTCGTTGCACTTGTCAAAAATTTCCTTGACGTTGGATTCGGAACCGGGCGTTTTGATGGTCTCTCCGGCCACCCTGGCCAGCCAGTCAAAACGCTCTTTGCTCATGCCTTCGGGTAGAATGGCAATGGAATCGCAGGCCAGCAGGTTGGAATCATAGGCGCCGCCTCGGCAGTAATTGCCGGTGGAGGGCCAGACGGCCTTCATGGTGGTCGGATCGAACTGTCCGGTCACCAGCCGGGGAACCAGGCAGGCATAGGCGGCCCCGACCTTATGGGCGCCGGTGGGAAACCACTTGCCCAGCAGGATGATAATTCGGGCATCGATACCGGTCAGTTCCCTGGGGAGAACCAGGTAGTTGACGCCGCTGAATTTCCCCCCCCTTTCTCTGGGTTCGTTGTGCCAGTTGATGCGAAAAAGATTAAGCGGGTCCAGGTCCCACAGGCCCACACCCTCGAGTTGTCTGGTAATAACTTCCGGGATCAGGGTCGGCTTGATCATCTGTTTGAAAGTGGGGATGATTATGTTCTGCTCCCTGGCCCGTTTGACGGCATTGTCCAGTTTTGTCTGATCGTGCAGAGTAAGATCGATGAGTTGATGCATGGAGTTCCTTTCTATTTTTCTTTGTTTTCATGGTTTGCCCATCAGGGCTTTCACCGCATCAAGGGACGGTTCGATGTGGTGCGGATGAACGCCTGTCATCTCCACGGCGGTCATGGCGCTGTTGATGTCTTTCAGACCACTGCCGGTATTGAGGATGACGATGCGCTCATTCGCCTCGACCAGGCCCTCGTCCACGGCCCTGACAAGACCGGCAAAGGCGGCGGCCCCGGCTGGTTCACCGAAAACGCCTGTTCCCTGTGCCAGCCGGGGGATGGCGGCCAGAATTTCATCATCACTGACTTGGACAAAGGCGCCGCCGGTTTCGGTGACCGCGGCCAGCGCCTTGATCCTGTCCCTGGGCAGACCGGCGCTGATGCTGTCGGCAACCGTTTGTCCGGAAACAGGGGCCTTGCCCAACACATCCTCCCCGTTTTTCCACGCTTCGTAGAGAAAATTTGAGCCCTTGGCTTGGACGCCGATGAGACGGGGCATGCGGTCAATCCAGCCCAGGGCGCGTAAATCCTTGAGCCCCTTGTGCAGACCGCCGATGATGCAGCCGTCGCCGACACTGACAAAGATTACCTCCGGCGCCTGCCAGTTCATCTGTTCACAGATCTCATAGGCGGCTGTCTTTTTGCCCTCGGTCATGTACGGGTTATAGCCGGTATTGCGGTTGTACCAGCCATATTCGCCGGCCGCTTCAAGGCAGAGTTCAAAGGCATCGTCATAGGTCCCCTTGACCAGCATAACCGTTGAATTATACACCAGCAGCTGGGCGATCTTGGCAGGTGGCGCCGACTCGGGCACAAAGATCACATTTTTTTGTCCCACGCTTGCGCAGATGCCTGAGAGGGCGGCTGCCGCATTGCCGGTGGAGGCGGTGGTTATGATTTCGGCCTGTTGTTCCCCGGCCTTGACCACGGCCATGGCGCTGGCCCGGTCCTTGAAGCTGGCCGTGGGCAACCGGCCGTCATCTTTGACCCACAGATGATTGATCCCGAGCTGGTTGGCGAGCCGGGGCGCTTCGTAAAGAGGCGTCCAGCCGATGGCAAGCGGCGGTGTCTGTGTGTTGGCATCTACCGGCAGTAGAGGTTTATAGCGCCAGATGGAATAATCCGGATTTTCCGCCAGCCCTGCCCGGTTGATACGGCTTTTCAGAAGATCATAGTCATAGCGTACGTCAACAATGCCCTCGGTTCCATGCTCCGGACAGATGTATTCAATTTCCTTAGGCGAATATTTTTTGCCGCAGATCAGGCATTGCAGATATAGAATATGGTCCATTGGATTATAAGGCCTTGCTGATGAGAGCGAGCATATTCTGCTCGTTTTTGACGGTGAGTACCTTGCCCGCATCCACCGTATACCCGTATTGATCGGCGATACGTTCATACAGGGGACGCCGGTGAGCGATCAGATGGGGGAAAACCCATTGGACGAAATCATCGGGATCCATTTCATCGGTGTGGCCAAGCCCGTTTTTTTTCAGATATTCAGCGACATGGTGATCGAGAAACGCTTCATCATAATAGAGCGGCTTGGGATCGGCCTGGGCTCGCTGGATCAGCATCTTCTCCATGTCGGCATCGGCCCGGAGATAGATAATCAGCGAGTGTTTTGAGAGTTCGTTCCAAACTTCCTCATCGGTCAGCTCGCAAATGGAGCCGCCGGTATCGTTGAGAAAATGGGGACGGTCATACAGGCTCCCGGCCTTATCGATGAAGGGGCCGACATCCCGGATAGCCTGTATCTCCGCCTCCCTGTGCAGCCGCTGTCTCCGTTTGAACTCTTCAAGACTGGAACCGCCAAGCGCCGGGTTGCCTATTTTCCCCAGAAAGGTGGCAACCGGTTTCAGATGCTGGAAGGTGATATTACTGCGAAAGGAAATCGAGTCGCTCAGGATAAGGTCCCGCAGAAAAGGTTGCTGCAGGGCATGCCTTTTTATGTTGTCGAGGATCGGTTCTTTCAGGTAACGGGTACCTATCCGATAATCGGCGGAATAGTGAAACCAGGTCTCCTTTGACAGCACACCGGCAAGGGTGGTTTTCCCCACTCCGGATATGCCCATCAGGGTAATGACCTTGCCCGGCCATTGCTGAAATTTCTGTCTGCTGATTTTCATATCACCTCAACCGGGGCTTTCTGCGTTTCACCGGTCATCAGTAGGCCTATGGATTCCCGGGTTGCCTGGTCTCGCTCGACGATACCCATGATTTGTCCGTCAAACATGACTGCTATCCGATCGGAAAGAGCCATGACCTCATCCAGGTCCTCGGAGATGACGATGGATGCCGTACCCCGCTGCCGTTGCTCGGCAATACGTTCATGGATATACTCGGCAGCGCCGATATCAACCCCACGGGTGGGCTGAGAGGCGAGTAGCAC